>NZ_LNII01000010.1:0-89481 GCF_001463365.1 Enterobacter sp. 50793107
TGGCAGGTTACAGGGCAGAAAGGCAGTGTTTACACTGGCACTATCAGGCAAGCAGCATCAGGCACAGACGGGTTCTGTCATACCTGAGTCTGGCAGAAGAAGTCATCCGGCATGAGCCCGGGAAAGTGAGACGGCTGAATATAGTTAACGAGATGAAAAAGCTGGGAAAAGAGTACAGTAATATGGTCATGGTGGCATGACCATATTACTGGGGATCCCTCAGCCCACAGGGAGAGGGAACGATTAAGAGAGCCGGGGTGAGGGGAAAAACTTACTTCTGCGCCTCAAGCGCTTCCTTCACCCAGCCATCAAACTGCTGCTGGTGGGCTTTAATCCAGCCGTCAACGTGGCCCTTCACATCCGCCTCAGACGATTTGCCCGCGTGCATCATCGCATTCTGGGCGTTGATGTCCGCCAGCGGCAGCTTCATTACCGAGAACAGTTTGGCGGCGGCCGGGTTTTTCTCCGCCCAGGCTTTGTTGGCGACGATATGCATCGTATTCACCGGGAAGCCATAGTTCATGTCGTTCGGCAGTTTGGTATCGATATCTTTCTGCTCGCCCGGCAGGGAGGAGAACGGTACCTGCAGCCACACCACATCTTTACCCGGCTTCAGCACGTCGCTCACCCAGTACGGGGTCCAGGTGTAATAAATCACCGGTTTGCCCTCTTTAAAGCGGGCGATGGTGTCGGCCATCATCGCTGAGTAGTTGCCGTGGCTCACGTCGACGGTTTTCGCCAGACCGTACGCTTTGTTCTGGTGGTTAATCACCGCTTCACAACCCCAGCCCGGCGAGCAGCCCATCATATCGGCTTTGCCGTCGCCGTTAGTGTCGAACAGTTTGGCGATCTTCGGATCTTTCAGCTGCTCAATATTGGTGATGTGGTACTGGTCGGCTGTTTTCTTGTCGATCAGATAACCCTGCGCCGCACCGGTCACGAAGGTGCCTTCACGGTAGAACTTCTTATCACCGCCAGCCGCGGCGTACATATCGTCGTGCAGCGGCTGCCAGTTGACGGCAGTGAAGGTCGCATCACCGGAGGCAATCGAGGTGTAGCCGACGTTGTAATCCACTTCGCTCGGCGTATTGACCGTATAACCCAGCTTCTCCAGCGCGCGGCTGACGATAAGCGTCTGGAAGCTCTCTTCCGAAATGGTGCTCTGTACCGGCTGCACGGTAATGCCTTTACCCGGCAGGTCCGCGGCGAATGCGCTGGTGGAGACAAGGGTGGCAAACGCTGTGGCAAAAAGTACCTTATGTCGCATCGTTGTTCCTTATTTTCTGAATGGGCGGGTGAGTAACCCGACAGGGCCGGTGGTATACCAGCGACGGTTGCCGCGACTGCGTGAATCACGACCGACAGCCTGGGTCAGGCGGTCAAGAATAATTGCGAGGATCACAATGCCCACGCCGCCGACGGTCGCCAGCCCCATATCGAGGCGGCCAATACCGCGCAATACCATTTGACCCAGCCCGCCAACGGCAATCATCGAGGCGATCACCACCATCGAGAGCGCCAGCATCAGCGTCTGGTTAACCCCCGCCATGATGGTGGGCATTGCCAGCGGGAGCTGAACTTTAAACAGCATCTGCCGCGGGCTGGCACCGAACGAACGGGAGGCCTCAATCAGATCCGCAGGCACCTGGTTAATCCCGAGTATTGTCAGACGAATAATCGGCGGCAGGGCGAAGATAATGGTCACCACTACGCCCGGCACGTTGCCGATACCGAACAGCATCACGATGGGCACCAGATAAACGAACGCTGGCGTGGTTTGCATCGCATCCAGCAGCGGACGAACGATCTTCGCCGCCCGTGGACTGCGCGCCAGCCAGATCCCCGTAGGCAAACCAATGACAATGCAGAAGAGCAGGGCGGTCAACACCAGTGCCAGGGTGATCATCGCCTGCGACCACGCGCCAATGGCACCAATCGCAATCAACGAGATCAGCGTGGCGATCCCCATGCCTGCGCTACCAAACTGCCAGGCGATCAGCGAGAACAGCACAATCGCCACCGGCGCGGGCATGCCCAGCATCAGCTGCTGGAAGCCGTTGAGGATGTAATCCACCGGAACGCGGATCCCCTGGAAGACGGGACGGAAATGGGTAACCACCCAGTCGATCCCCTCCGTTACCCAGCTGTCCAGGGGGATCAGCGTTTTGTGGAACGGATCCATAATATTGAAATGTTCTGGTGCCGGTGCTGGCGCATTATTGAGCCAGTCTGCCGCGCCACCGCCATCGGCCGGTGCTGGCGTGGAACCCCACGCATCGGCCGATTGCGCAGCGCTGTCTGCTGCCTCTGTGGTGCCCCACGGGTTAGATTGATCAGCCATGGTTTGCCCCCTCGCGATCTAAAGCCTGCAGCAACATCCGTTTTGAGATGATGCCGACGTACTGTTGTTCTTCACCAATAACCGGCACGGCACAGGGTGCCTGGCCGACGTGAGAGAGCAACTCGCTGAGCGGCGTTTCGGCATCCACGGCAAGCGGAGCGTCAATTAACGCCGCATCAATTCCCTGGTTTTCGCTGAGCGCGGTTTTGAGAGAATCGATGGAGACAACGCCGACAAATTTATTGCCGCGTTCAACCAGATAACCGTATTCACGGTCTTCGTCCTGCAGAAGCTTAAGGGCAGAGCGCGGACCGAAACCTGGCGTTTTACGAATAATGCCGTTCGGGGTACGACGGGCAATATCTTTGGCGCTAAACACCTGGCTAATATCCACGCCGCGGAAGAAGGTCCGCACATAATCATTTGCCGGATTATTCAGAATTTCATCCGGTGTACCGACCTGCACCACTTCGCCATTTTGCATAATGGCAATGCGGTCGCCAATACGCATGGCTTCATCAAGATCGTGAGAAATAAAGACAATGGTGCGCTGGTGTCTGGCCTGTAATTTTACCAGCTCATCCTGCATCTCGGTGCGAATTAAGGGATCAAGCGCCGAGAAGGCTTCATCCATTAATAAAATATCGGGATTAATGGCTAATGCGCGGGCTAAACCTACACGCTGACGCATGCCGCCGGAAAGCTCATCCGGATACGCATGGGCATAATTTTCCAGCCCCACCTGGCGCAATGCATCAAGCGCTTTTTCCTGACGTTCGCTGGCGGCAACGCCCGCTAATTCCATACCAAAGGCGGTATTATCCAGTACCGTCATATGCGGCATCAGGGCGAACGACTGGAAGACCATCGCAATCTTTTTTCTGCGCACCTCGCGGAGTTCGGCATCTGATATTTGGGCAATGTCTACACCATCAATCAGGACCTGCCCACGGGTGGGTTCAATCAGGCGATTGAGAAGGCGAACCATAGTGGATTTACCCGAACCGGATAACCCCATGATGACAAAAATCTCGCCTTCTTCAATGGCCAGACTGGCGTCTTTAACGCCAAGCGATAGCCCGGTTTTTTCCAGAATTTGCTCTTTCGAAAGGCCTTTTTCAATATATTTGAATGCGCGCTGCGGATGCTCGCCAAATATTTTATAAAGATTCTTCACTTCTAATTTAATTGCCATGCAATAGAGAGTGTCCTGTTATTTGTTTATGTCGATATGATTACCATGGTAAATTGTTAACGGGCATAACCCTAACATACTCAGATTCTGAGGCAACCCTGGGTTTGCTTATGGGTTGAATTTTGCAGTAAGCGAAACGGCTGAATTTCCCATGAGTAAAGGGCTGAGCGCGATCTGAATTTTTGTGAATTTTTTGCTGCGCCATCGGGGGAATTCGCCTGGATCGGAGTGATTCAGGCGAATATGTCGTGGAGATGACAGTGTAGCTGAAGGAGAAATATCCGGAAGGAAATTGGAATATTTATATTTAATTAATGAACGTTAAGGCGCTCATTAAAAATCCCAGTCCTCATCTTCTGTTTCCACCGCTTTGCCCATCACATACGATGAGCCGGAGCCGGAAAAGAAGTCGTGGTTTTCGTCAGCGTTGGGGGAGAGCGCCGCCAGAATTGCCGGGTTCACGTCGGCCATTTCCGGCGGGAACAACGCCTCGTAGCCGAGGTTCATCAGCGCCTTATTGGCGTTGTAACAGAGGAAGGCTTTTACCTCCTCTTCCCAGCCGGTTCCGGCGTAGAGCTCTTCGGTATAGCTCAGTTCGTTATCATAGAGATCCATCAGCAAATCAAGGGCAAATCCTTTTAGCTCCTCGCGTCTGGCATTACTGACTTTCTCCAGCCCTTTCTGGTACTTATAGCCGATGTAATACCCGTGCACCGCTTCATCCCGGATAATGAGGCGAATGAGATCGGCGGTGTTGGTGAGTTTGCCGCGGCTCGACCAGTACATCGGCAGCCAGAAGCCGGAGTAGAAGAGGAATGATTCCAGAAACACGCTGGCGATTTTCTTCTTCAGCGGCTCATCGGCCTGATAATAATCCAGCACCAGGTTGGCCTTGCGCTGCAGTGACTCGCTCTCTTCACTCCAGCTGTAGGCCGCATCCACATCTTTGGTCTGGCACAGCGTCGAGAAGATCGAACTGTAGGAGCGGGCGTGCACCGCTTCCATAAAGCTGATGTTCGACATCACCGCCTCTTCGTGCGGCGTCAGCGCATCGGCCATCAGCGCGGGGGCGCCAACGGTATTCTGGATGGTGTCCAGCAGCGTCAGACCGGTAAAGACGCGAATTGTCAGCTGCTGCTCGGCATGACTCAGGGTTTGCCAGGCCGGAATATCGTTAGAAAGCGGCACTTTTTCCGGCAGCCAGAAGTTGCTGGTCAGGCGGTTCCACACCTCCAGGTCCTTATCATCCTGAATGTGGTTCCAGTTAATCGCACTCACGCGTGACAGTTTCATCCTTTCTCCTTACAGCGCGCAGGACACGCAGCCTTCGAGTTCGGTGCCTTCCAGCGCAAGCTGGCGCAGGCGAATGTAATAGAGCGTTTTAATGCCTTTCTTCCAGGCATAAATCTGTGCTTTGTTGATATCCCGCGTGGTGGCCGTATCCGGGAAGAAGAGCGTCAGCGACAGCCCCTGATCCACGTGCCGGGTTGCCTCGGCGTAGGTATCGATGATTTTTTCCGGGCCAATTTCATACGCGTCCTGATACAGCGCCAGGTTTTCATTGGTCATAAACGGGGCGGGGTAGTAGACGCGCCCGGTTTTGCCCTCCTTGCGGATCTCAATTTTCGACACAATCGGGTGAATGCTCGACGTGGCGTGATTGATATAGGAGATAGAGCCGGTGGGCGGCACCGCCTGCAGGTTCTGGTTATAGATGCCGTGGCGCATCACATCGTCACGCAGCTGCTGCCACATTTCGCGCGTGGGCAGAACGATCCCGGCGCGGGCAAACAACGCGCGCACTTTCTCCGTTTTCGGCTGCCAGTCGCCCTCCAGGTACTGACTGAAATATTCCCCGCTGGCATAGCGCGACTGCTCAAAGCCCGCGAAGCGCTGGTTGCGCTCGCGCGCCAGCATCATTGAGGTGTGCAGCGCATGCCAGGTGATGGTGTAAAAATAGAGGTTGGTGAAATCCAGCCCTTCCGGGCTGCCGTAAGCGATGCCTTCCCGCGCCAGATAGCCGTGCAGGTTCATCTGCCCCAGGCCGATGGCGTGCGATGCGGCGTTACCCGCCTCAATGGACGGCACGCTGCGGATATGACTCATGTCTGATACTGCCGTCAGGCCGCGAACCGCCGTGTCGACCGTACGGCCAAAATCGGGTGAATCCATGGTGTGGGCAATATTCAGCGACCCGAGGTTGCAGGAGATATCTTTGCCGATGTCGGCGTAGTCCAGATTCTCGTCATAAGTGGACGCACTGTTGACCTGCAAAATCTCCGAACAGAGGTTGCTCATGTTGATGCGCCCGGCAATCGGGTTCGCACGGTTTACCGTGTCTTCATACATGATATACGGGTAGCCGGACTCAAACTGAATTTCGGCAAGCCGCTGGAAGAAATCGCGGGCGTTGATGTATTTTTTGCGAATGCGATCGTCGGCAACCAGCTCGTCGTAAAGCTCGCTTATCGCCACGTCGCCAAACGCTTTGCCGTAAATTCGCTCGATGTCATACGGCGAGAACAGCGCCATGTCGGCATTCTCTTTGGCGAGTTTAAAGGTGATATCCGGGATCACCACGCCGAGCGACAGGGTTTTGATACGGATTTTTTCGTCGGCGTTTTCGCGTTTGGTATCTAGAAAACGCAGAATGTCCGGGTGGTGGGCGTGCAGGTAGACCGCCCCAGCCCCCTGACGCGCGCCAAGCTGGTTGGCGTAGGAGAAGGCATCTTCCAGCATCTTCATCACCGGGATCACGCCGGATGACTGGTTCTCAATGCGCTTAATTGGCGCACCCGCTTCACGCAGGTTAGACAGTAAAAACGCCACGCCGCCGCCGCGTTTGGACAGCTGCAGCGCCGAATTTACCGCGCGGCCAATCGACTCCATATTGTCTTCTATACGCAGCAGGAAACAGGAGACCAGCTCGCCGCGCTGGGCCTTGCCGCAGTTAAGGAAGGTCGGAGTGGCCGGCTGGAAGCGCCCGGAGAGGATCTCTTCCGTCAGCTGTTCAGCCAGGGCTTCATCGCCCTGGGCCAGGGTCAGCGCCACCATCACTACGCGATCCTCAAAGCTTTCAAGATAGCGTTTGCCGTCGAAGGTTTTCAGGGTGTAGCTGGTGTAATACTTCCAGGCGCCCAGAAACGTCTGGAACCGAAAACCGCTGGCGTGGGCCCGCTCAAATAACCTGACCACAAAGGCGCGGTCGTAACGGGAGAGCACGCGTTCTTCGTAATACCCTTCGTTGACCAGGTAGTCGAGACGCTCATCCTGGCTGGCGAACGTCACGCTGTTTGGACGGACGTGGGCGGCAAAAAAGGCGTCCACGGCGTCATGATCTTTACCAAACTGGATGCGCCCCTCGCGATCGTAGAGGTTAAGCATCGCGTTTAAGGCGTGGTAGTCCGGTGTCGCCTGCATTACGCGTTCTGCGGTTGTCGTTGCCAAAATTCGTTCACTCCTTTACGTACGTTCTCTACGTCCTGCTGTGTTCCCATCAGTTCAAAGCGATAGAGATACGGCACGCCGCATTTTTGAGAGATGACATCCCCGGCGCGACCAAAGGCGTCGCCGAAATTACGATTGCCCGCCGCAATCACGCCGCGAATAAGCGCGCGGTTATGGGAATCGTTGAGAAAGCGGATCACCTGACGCGGTACCGCACCTGCCGTACCGCCGCCGCCATAGCTGGGAACCACCAGAATGTAAGGGTCGTCTACCTGAATACGCTCCCGCTCGTTGAGCGGAATGCGCACCGCAGGCAGCCCGACGCGCTCAATAAAGCGGAGCGTGTTTTCCGAGCTGCTGGAGAAGTAGACCAGCCCACTCATGCCCTTGCGGCCTGCGCGGCGAGGCGGTTAATCATGTCCGGGCGAAAGCCAGACCAGCTGGTTTCCCCGGCCACCACCACTGGCAGCTGGCGAAATCCCTGGGCACGCAGGGTATCGGCAGCCTCGGGCACCAGATCGATATTCACCATCTCAAAGTCCACCCCGCGGCTTTCCATAGCGCGTTTGGTCGCGTGGCACTGAACACAATCGTTACGAGTGTAAATAATAATGCTCATGATTCGTATTTCCATTTAAAATGAGAGAACGGCGCGAAGCATCGCGTCAGGTTGTATGTGTCTTGCTAAAGGGAATACTAGATGTAGTTGTGCTAAGTTTCAACCATACAAGATATGGGAAATTCAGATTGATGGCGCCCCAATGATGAGCACAGCGGGGCAGGGCAGGCTGCACGGGTTTTTCAGGCTTTCAGGCAAAGAAAAGCCCCGGCGCCAGAGGCAACCGGGGCTGATAACGCGTGCTTACTTACGCAGGCTAAGCAGGGCGCCAACAAAAATACCCACCGCCGCGACCGTACCCAGGGTACACAGCGGTTTTTCACGAACGAAGGTGGTGGCGCAACTTGCCATGTCGCAGGCAGCCTGGGTGGCACGAGAGCGGCCATGCATCCGGGCGCGTGTTTCACGCAGCAGAGACTGAGCCTTACGTTTTGCGGCCTCCGCATCGTCCTTCGCATCGGAGCCCCAGGATTTCAGCACCTCCTCCAGCGTGTCCGCTAATCTGCTGACATCATTACGAATATCCTGAGCGTCGTCGTTAATATCGTTTTGGTTCGGTCTGTTAAACATACGATCCTCCATAATTTTGTCTTCCGGTTTAGTTTAGTTCAGAAATTTAATATCTGAAGCGAGTCACGACTCATCAGGCCGTTTATGGAATATTCTGAAAGCCCTGCTAATGCTGAATACTGTAAGGTTGCCGGGCAGGAAAAGATAACGAGGAAAAGATATGTATTTACGACCGGATGAGGTGGCGCGCGTTCTTGAAAAAGCGGGATTCACCATGGATGAAGTGACGCCAAAAGCGTATGGCTATCGCCGTGGCGAGAATTATGTTTACGTGAATCGTGAAGCCAGAATGGGGCGTACCGCTCTTATTATTCACCCGACGCTGAAAGACAGAAGTCTGTCATTTGCTGAGCCTGCCTCGGATATTAAAACCTGCGATCACTACCAGCAATTTCCGCTCTATTTAGGCGGCGAGACGCACGAGCATTATGGTATTCCGCATGGTTTTAGCTCGCGTATGGCGCTGGAGCGGTTTCTGAAGGGACTGTTTGGCGACGCACAATAATACTGCGACTGGCATACGCCAGTCGCTTCATATCAGGCTTTTGCCTGGCTGTACTGGCTGACCCTGAACAGGCGACGACAATAGTCGAGGAAATAGCCATACACCGCGCCCATCAACATCGAAATCACGATATTTGAGCTCACCGCTGCGGCAATCTGATGCCAGTCTGCCCCCACCGTCAACAGGATCGCCACATACACAGGCGACTGAAACGTCACATAGGCCAGCACATCTGCCAGGTTTTTCATCCAGCCAGACGGGCTGATGCGGCGGGCGAAGCGCATTACGGCATCACGGTATAAGCCGTAAGGCCAGGCGATAATAATGTTCACCGGGATCGCTACCAGACGCGAAGAAAGTGACTGCTCGAAGGTCATTCCGGAGAGGAATATTTCAATCAGCATGTTCACGACGGAACAGTAGACAACCATCGCGAAAGTATCCGCTACCGCGTGGCGCAGGCGAGATTGCGGTGAGAACATGGCTGAGCTCCTTGAGACGCACAAAAGTAATGATTTTAGTGATTTGGGTTGGTTTGGTTGACGTGTATAGCGTATCCTTCTGGCTTTAAACTAACAACTAGTGTTAAATTTTTATTTATTCGCGTTTTTTCCACAAAATCCTCTAAAGATGATGGTTTTTTGCTCGCTTCGTTATTTTGTTTCTCGTCCTGTTTTTTGATACACAAAATCAATGGGTTGCTTGCGATGTGTGGGCAGCGACCGTGCGACACGCAGCGCGCAGCGTACCATCCTGTGATTTGCCTTAAAACCGACCGTTTATGTTGTTATGAATGTTTATTAAAAGCAGCGCGACAACGCGATATCCGGATAATATAAGCGGCGTCTTTAAAAATATTTACAATAATGACAAAAAGCGTCGATGGGTGGATATTATGTTTGAAATGAATTATTCTTCGCTTTGATTTTACGACTCACCACAAAAAAGGTTTTCAAATAATATGTCTTTGACGTTACAGAATCTTAATAATATCCGAACTCTGCGCGCCATGGCGCGTGAATTATCCCTGGACGTTCTTGAGGAAATGCTGGAAAAAGTCAGGGTCGTTGCTGAAGAGAAACGTAGTGAGCAGGCGGAATTAGAGCAACAGCGCGCTGAGCAGCAGGAAAAAATTAATGCTCTGCTGGAACGGATGAAAGCCGATGGTATTTCACCGTCCGATCTGCT
Organism: Enterobacter sp. 50793107; assembly: GCF_001463365.1. Taxonomy (NCBI): domain Bacteria; kingdom Pseudomonadati; phylum Pseudomonadota; class Gammaproteobacteria; order Enterobacterales; family Enterobacteriaceae; genus Enterobacter; species Enterobacter sp. 50793107. The sequence goes on from NZ_LNII01000010.1 coordinate 9,866, forward strand.
GGGTGTAGAGCTGGCGCATGCGGGTAAATCGGCGAAAAAACGTAAGCCGCGTGAAGCAAAATATCGCTTTATTGACCAGAACGGTGAAGAGAAAACGTGGACCGGTCAGGGCCGCACGCCGAAGCCTATTGCCAATGCGCTGGAAAACGGCAAATCACTGGATGATTTTCTGATCTAATGCGTGAGCCGGGCGGAAAACTCCGCCCGGTTGTCTGTTTAGCAGACGCCAAAATCACCGTCTTCGGTGTACAGCGCAACATCCGCTGCTTTCAGGGTATATTTCTCGCCCTGCTCATTGCTGGCCTGAACGGCCACAATGCTATCCCCATTCACTTCGAGCACTTTCAGTTTCGGGCCGCCCTGACGCGGTTGCACATAATCACCGACAGAAAACATAGAACCTCCTCATCGTTTTAGCGATCTTCACTGTAGCCCACGTCACACGCCGGGTACAGCAGGGTTCATCGATTACTGCTTATGAGGTATGTCTGTTCCACGGCATCACCTTGAGCAGTCTTGCCATGCCGCAAAATCCGGTCAGGCCAGCAAACAGAAGCCCGGCCCCGACAAAACCGCTCAGCAGGAAGAAGCCGCTGGAGAGCGTATAGCCCAGCACCACGCCGCACAGAATCAGCAGCCCGGCAGCAATTTGCACCTGACGCATCAGCGGCAGCGGCTGGGATTTATCTTCTACGGTCGGTAGTCCGGCCTGTTTCCAGCCCTGAATACCGCCCTCGACCACCAAGGCCTGAGCAGGCGACGCCGCCAGGGCAAGACGTGCGGCGTTGTTCGATGTTCTGGCCCCGGACTGGCAGTGAAAAATCACCGTTTCACCTGCCCCGGCGTTCAGTGCGCCGGGTAAGGTGTCCAGCGGCACGGACTGTGCGACGGGAATATGCTCGCGGGCATATTCGTCAGGATCGCGAATATCAATCAGCTTTGCGCCGTCACCAATAAGCGCGTTTGCCTGCTGTGGCGTAATCAGAGGAAGAGACATGGTGTTTCCTTACGGTCGTGTTTTATGTAGTAGAGCATTTAAAGAAGGATTTAAGCCAGTGTAAAGAGGGTAAAGGCAGGTAAAAGCGTGCCAGCCGAATGGCAGTTACCCGTAAACTGGCTACGCTTAGAGATGTCTCTTTTATAATTTTCAATTGGTTAGCTTGCACGGAGTCTTTATGGGTTTTTGGCGTGTTGTTTTTACGATTATTCTCCCGCCGCTGGGCGTACTGCTTGGCAAGGGACTGGGCTGGGCGTTTATCCTGAATATCCTTCTGACCATACTGGGCTACTTCCCTGGACTTATCCACGCGTTTTGGGTTCAGACGAGAAACTAGGTGCGCCACAGTAAGTCGCTGTAGATCCCGGTCAGTACGCCCTGCGGGCCGAACTGCTGTTTGATCCAGCGCGTAACCTGGCCGGTCGCCGCATGCTGCGTGGCAAGCAGCATGCGCGAATCCTGACGCGGGTTATTAATGCGTCGTGTCACCAGCAGCCCGTCCGCTACGGCCTCCCGGGCCATGTATTCCGGTAAAAAACCGATCCCTTCCCCCAGAATCTGACACTGGCATTTGGTGTTAAAATCCGGCACCAGAATCGCCTCCTGCCCGTGCAGTAGCCAGCCGACCTTCTTATTTATGGTGTGCGCGGTGTCCTCCACCATGATGTTCGGGTAGAGGCGCAGCTGGCTTTCCGCGATCGGTTCCGGGACAAACGCCAGCGGGTGTTCCGGCGCGATGGCGAATACCCAGCGGATAGCGCCAATCTCCGTGTAATCAATGCCGCCGCCGTCAAGAAGCGTATCCGGCGCGCCAATCGCGATATTGGCCTGGTTATTGATGATTGAGTCCCAGACGCCGTTATAGACCTCCGTGGTGACGGTGATCTGGCAGGTGGGAAACTGCTTTTTCAGCACCTGCAGCAGCCGCGCGGTATGACGTGGGGTATACAAAAGCTGATTGATGCAGATGCGTACCCGCGCCTCGATGCCCTGAGAGATGGTGTCTATCCCACGCCTGATGGCATAGAAATCGTTCAGCAGATCGGTAGCCTTGCGGTAAAAGTAAAAGCCGGACTCGGTCAGCTCGATGCTGCGGGTGTTACGCACAAACAGCACCACGTCCAGCCCGGTCTCCATACGTTTGATGGTGTAACTGATGGCCGACGTGGTCACACCCAGCTCGGCGGCGGCTTTGCTGAAACTGCCAAAACGCGCCGCCGTGGTGAAGGCCAGCAGATTCTCTTCAGTAAAGATGGAATTCATATTACGGCTCCGGGTTACCATCAGTTTTGAACATATTTTAACAGCGGCGCAACAACGCATTTGACGGCGGTCACAGTTCTGATGTTTAGCTACAAGCCTTGTTATGCAAGGCTTCTTTGGTCATAAGGAAAATGCCGTGAATGGCCTGAAAAAACGCTTACCCATAAGAAAAAGGTTGCACAGACGCACGTTTTGGCTGAACCGTTGAATTTAACTCAACAATGAATTGACTGTCGATGAATGATTTTTAAGCGGATTCTTTTCTGAAAGGGCTGTTGCTATTCTCAGGTCATCAGCAACACACCATCGGGAGTCTGTATGTCTGCGAACGAACTTGTGACGGAATTTTTACTGGCGGCAGAGCAGGGTAATGTCGACGCGCTAAAAGCCTGCCTGGAGAAAGGTGTCGATATTAACGCCACCAACCGTCAGAAAAGAACCGCCATTGTTATTGCCAGCCTGAAAAAACATTACCCCTGTGTCGCATTATTAATTGACGCCGGTGCGGATATAGATAAACAGGACCAGACCTGTTTTAACCCCTTCCTGATCAGCTGCCTGACCAATGATTTAACCCTGCTGCGGCTTGTTCTGCCCGCCAACCCGGATCTGGACCGTCTGACGCGCTTCGGCGGAGTGGGGATTACGCCCGCCAGTGAGAAAGGACATGTGGAAATTGTCCGCGAGTTGCTGGAAAAGACCGATATCAACGTTAATCACACCAACTTCGTCGGCTGGACGCCGCTGCTGGAAGCCATTGTCCTGAATGACGGCGGCCCGAAACAGCAGGCGATCGTGAAGCTGCTGCTGGACCACGGTGCGAATCCGCACATGACCGATAAATACGGTAAAACCCCGCTCGAACTGGCGCGGGAAAAAGGCTACCACGCGATAGCTGACCTGCTGCTGGCGGCGGGCGCGTAATTTATTCGGCCAGCCTGTTTCCGGCTGGCCCCCATTTCAAACGTATTTTTCCGACGTGCATTTTGCACGACGGCGGCCCCCTTTTATCCGCATTCAGGAGAAAATAATGCCCACAAAAATCGTGATTAAAAAGAACACGTATTTTGACTCCGTCTCATTAATGTCCGTTTCCACCAAAGCCAATAAATTGCCAGGCGTTGAACAGGCGTTTGTGGCGATGGCGACGGAAATGAACAAAGGCGTATTAAAAAATCTCGGGCTGTTAACGCCGGAATTAGAGGATGCGAAAAACGGCGATCTGATGATCGTCATTAAAGGCGACGCGGCCAATGATGAAACCCTGGCGGCGATTGAAGCGTTATTCACCCGAAAAGAGAGCGCGGGCACCCATGAAGCACGTTACGCGACTCTGGCCAGCGCGAAAGCCCACCGTCCCGACAGTAACCTGGCGGTGATTTCAGTAAACGGCATGTTTGCGGCACGCGAAGCGCGCAAGGCGCTTGAAAACGATCTCAACGTGATGCTCTTTTCCGATAACGTATCCCTCGACGATGAGCTGGCGCTCAAGCAACTGGCGCATCAGAAAGAGCTGCTGATGATGGGGCCAGACTGCGGCACCGCTATTATCAACGGCGCAGGACTGTGCTTCGCCAACGCCGTACGCCGCGGGTCGATAGGCATTGTCGGGGCGTCCGGCACCGGTAGCCAGGAGCTGAGCGTGCGCATTCATGAATTTGGCGGCGGGGTATCGCAGCTGATTGGCACCGGCGGGCGCGATCTCAGTGAAAAAATCGGCGGTCTGATGATGCTCGACGCCATCGACATGCTGGAGGCCGACGATGCCACCCAGGTCATCGCGCTGATCTCCAAACCGCCAGCGCCAGCGGTGGCAGAAAAGGTGCTGACGCGTGCCCGGGCCTGTCGCAAACCCGTCATCGCCTGCTTCCTTGGACGCAACGAACCGCCCGCCGATGAAGACGGTCTGCAGTTCGCCCGTGGCACCAAAGAGGCGGCCCTGAAGGCCGTGCTGCTCACCGGTATCAACAAAGCGTCCCTTAACCTGCATCCGCTCAACTGGCCCCTGATTGAAGAGGTGCGCGCCCGTCTCACTCCGCAGCAGAAATACATTCGCGGTCTGTTCTGTGGCGGCACCCTGTGTGATGAAGCGATGTTCGCCGCGCTTGAGAAGTACGACGACGTCTACAGCAACATTCAGCCCGATCCGGCGAAACGCCTGCGCGACATTAACGTCAGCCAGGCTCACACCTTCCTCGATTTTGGGGATGACGATTTCACCAACGGCAAACCGCACCCGATGATCGACCCGACCAACCGCATCAGCCGCCTGCTGCAGGAGGCGCGCGATCCGGAAGTGGGCGTAATTGTGATGGACTTCGTGCTGGGCTTTGGCGCGCATGAGGATCCGGTCGGCGTGATGCTCGATGCCATTAAAGAGGCGCAGGCGATTGCGAAAGCCGATAACCGTCCGCTGGAGATCCTCGGCTATGTGTTGGGCACCGACCAGGATCCCCAGTCGCTGGCGCAGCAGTGTCAGCTTTTGACCGATGCCGGCGTGATCTGGGCCAGCAGCAGTACTAACACCGGATTACTGGCACGCGAATTTGTCTGCAAAGGGGAGAACGCCTGATGACCACCTTATTCAACCAACCGCTGAACGTCATTAACGTCGGTATTGCGCTGTTCAGTGACGATCTTAAAAAACAGCACGTCCCCGTCACCCAGCTCGACTGGGCACCGCCGGGGCAGGGCAATATGCAGATCGTCGAAGCGCTCGACCAGCTGGCCGCGGAGCCGCTGGCAGAGAAGATCGCTGCCGCCAACAAGATTGCGCTGGAGCGCATCATTCAGTCCCACCCGGTGCTGGTGGGGTACGACCAGGCGATTAACGTTGTGCCGGGGATGACCCGTACCACCATTCTGCATGCCGGTCCTCCGGTGAGCTGGGAAAATATGTGTGGCGCGATGAAAGGCGCTGTCACCGGCGCGCTGGTGTTTGAAGGGCTGGCGAACGATCTGGAGGAGGCAGCAAGGCTGGCGGCTTCAGGCGACATCACTTTCTCGCCGTGCCACGAGCACGACTGCGTGGGCTCGATGGCGGGCGTTACCTCCGCGTCGATGTTTATGCATATCGTTGAGAACAAAACCTACGGCAACCGCGCCTACACCAACCTCAGCGAGCAGATGGCGAAGATCCTGCGCATGGGCGCCAACGACCAGAGCGTCATTGACCGTCTGAACTGGATGCGCGACGTGCTTGGCCCGATGCTGCGCGACGCCATGAAGATTATCGGCGAAATCGATCTGCGCCTGATGTTGGCTCAGGCGCTGCACATGGGTGACGAATGCCACAACCGCAACAACGCAGGCACCACACTGCTGATCCAGGCGCTGACGCCGGGGCTGATCCAGGCGGGCTATCCGGTGGAGCAGCAGCGCGAGGTATTTGAGTTTGTCGCCAGCAGCGACTACTTCTCCGGCCCGACGTGGATGGCGATGTGTAAGGCCGCGCTGGACGCCGCCCACGGCATTGAGCACAGCACCGTGGTCACCACCATGGCGCGTAACGGCTACGAGTTTGGTCTGCGCGTCTCTGGCCTGCCAGGGCAGTGGTTCACCGGCCCGGCGCAGCAGGTGATTGGCCCGATGTTCGCGGGTTACAAGCCGGAAGACTCCGGGCTGGATATCGGCGACAGCGCCATCACGGAAACCTACGGTATCGGTGGCTTTGCGATGGCGACGGCACCGGCGATTGTCGCGCTGGTGGGCGGCACGGTGGAAGAAGCCATCGATTTCTCCCGCCAGATGCGCGAAATCACCCTCGGTGAAAACCCGAACGTCACCATTCCGCTGCTGTCGTTTATGGGCATTCCAACCGCCATCGACATCACCCGAGTCGCAGGCAGCGGCATTCTGCCGGTCATTAACACCGCCATTGCCCACAAAGACGCCGGTATTGGCATGATTGGCGCGGGCATTGTGCACCCGCCGTTTAGCTGTTTTGAAAAGGCGCTGTTGACCTTCCGCGATCGCTACTTTTTATAAGGCAAGCATCCATGAAAAACATGAAACTGGAGTGGAAAAGAGGTGACTGGGCGGCATATTTCGGGTTGATGACCAACAACCTGACCAATTTGCTGACCATGATGGGGTTGCTCATTTTTGTCGTCGGCATCCCGAAGGAGATTGTTTATGGACGCATCGCGCCGGCCTTCGGGCTGGCGGTGCTGGTGGCGAGCGTCTGCTACGCGTGGTTTGGCCTGCAGATGGCGCGCGCCACCGGACGAACGGACGTCACCGCGCTGCCGTCTGGCCCGAGCGCGCCGTCGATTTTTACCGTTACTTTTCTGGTCCTGATGCCGGTCTACCAGCAAACCGGTGACGCGGATTTTGCCATTCAGATCGGTCTGGTGTGGTGCTTCGTCGAGGCGATGATTCTGGCGGGCGGCTCTTTCCTGGGGGAGACCATCCGCAAGATGATCCCGCGTACCGTGCTGCTCTCGTGTCTGTCGGGCCTGGGCCTGTTGCTGCTGGCGATGAACCCGATGCTGCAGGCGTTTGAAGCGCCCACCGTGTCGTTCATTGTGCTGCTGCTGATCTTCATTAACTGGTTCGGCAAAAAACCGATCTTCGCCAGGATCCCGACCGGTCTGCTGTTGTTGATTGCTGGCACGGTGTTAGCGTGGATCTCCGGCCTGCAAAGCCCGGAGGCAATCAAAGCCTCGATGTCCTCTTTCGGCTTTAACCCGCCCGAAGTCCATGTTGAAGGTTTCCTGCAGGGCTTGCCGCACGCGCTGCCGTACCTGGCGTCTGCCGTGCCGCTGGGGCTGGCGAACTACATCTTTGACCTGGAAAACATTGAAAGCGCCCACGCGGCGGGAGACGAGTACCCGACCCGCAAGGTAATGCTGGCGAACGGCCTGGCCTCCATGCTCGGCTGCCTGATGGGCAATCCGTTCCCGGTGACGGTCTATGTGGGTCATGCGGGCTGGAAAGCGATGGGCGCCAGCATCGGCTACACGCTGGCCTCCGGCGTGACGATGTTTATCGTGCCGCTGTTCGGGCTGGGGGCGTTTATGCTCGCCATCATTCCGATGACCGCCATCGTGCCGATCCTGGTGTTTATCGGCGTTGTCACCGCCAACCAGGTGGTGAGGGAAACGCCCAAAGTGGAGGTGCCCGTGATTTTCATCTGCCTGTTCCCGTGGATCGCCAACTGGGCGTTGACCATGATGAACAACGTGATGGGCGCGGCGGGCACCAGCGCGGCGAAAATCGGCACCGACGTGCTGCACAGTAAAGGGATCTACTACGAGGGGCTGGTGCATCTGGGCAGCGGCGCACCGCTCGCCAGCATGCTGTGGGGCTGCATCGCCATCTTCGCCATTATCAACAAACCGCTGCGCGGCGCCGTTGCTGCCGCCGGTGGCGCACTGCTGGCGCTGTTTGGCGTGATCCACGCCCCGGTGGTGGGCTTTGCCGAAGGCAGTTCGCTGATGTTTGTGACGGCGTATCTGATGATGGGCGGCATGTTTGTGGTGAAGCATGTGCTGGATATCTCTGTTAATCCCCCTCTCCCTGTGGGAGAGGGCCGGGGTGAGGGCACCAGAACGCACCTTCTAAAGGAAACAAAATGAAAGAGCTTATGGTCGTCGCCATTGGCGGCAACAGCATTATCAAAGATAACGCCAGCCAGTCGGTTGAACATCAGGCGCAGGCGGTAAAGGCGGTGGCAGAGTCGGTGCTGGAGATGCTGGCCTCGGACTATGACATCGTGCTTACCCACGGCAACGGCCCCCAGGTGGGGCTGGATCTCCGCCGCGCCGAAATTGCCCACGAGCGGGAGGGACTGCCGCTCACGCCGCTGGCAAACTGCGTGGCGGACACCCAGGGCGGGATCGGCTACCTGATCCAGCAGGCGCTTAACAACCGCCTGTCTGCACGCGGTGAGCAAAAAGCGGTCACCGTCGTCACTCAGGTGGAGGTGGATAAAAACGATCCGGGCTTTAGCCACCCGACCAAGCCTATCGGCGCGTTCTTCAGCGAAGCGCAGCGCGATGAACTGCAGCAGGCGCATCCGGACTGGCACTTTGTTGAGGATTCTGGCCGGGGCTATCGTCGCGTGGTGGCGTCGCCGCAGCCGTTACGCATTGTTGAAGCCGATGCCATCAAGACCCTGACGCAAAAAGGCTTTGTGGTGATTGGCGCGGGCGGCGGCGGTATTCCGGTGGTGCGCACGGAGCAGGGCGATTACCAGAGCGTTGACGCGGTGATTGATAAAGATCTCTCCACCGCGCTGCTGGCGCGCGAGATCCGCGCCGACGTACTGGTGATCACCACCGGGGTCGAAAAAGTGTGCATCCACTTTGGCAAGCCGAATCAGCAGGCGCTGGACACGGTGAGCGTGGCGCAGATGACGCGTTACAAAGACGAGGGCCATTTCCCGGCGGGCAGCATGCTGCCCAAAATCGTCGCCTCGCTGGAATTTTTACACCATGGCGGCAAGCGCGTGATCATCACCTCGCCAGACTGCCTGCCCGCCGCGCTGCGCGGGGAAACCGGTACCCATATTGTTAATGAAGGAAGATAAGATGAGTGAAAATAAAAGCCGCCGTGAATTTATCAGCCAGAGCGGCAAAATGGTCACCGCCTGTGCGCTGTTTGGCGCGACCGGTTCCGTCGCGTATGCTGCCGATTCCGCAAAACCAACCTGCGAGACGGGCAAACCGATGAACATCACCGCTAAACACTACTACCTGGACAACGTGCTGCTGGAGGCCGGATTTAACGTCGACGGCGGCGTGGCGACGAGCACCCGCACCGAGCTGAAAACGCTGGAGATCAAAGACGGGAAAATTGTCGCCCTGCGCGATAACAAAAGTCACGCGGACGCCACCCTGCCGCACTATGACGCAGGCGGCAAGCTGATGCTCCCGGCGATGCGCGATATGCACATTCACCTGGATAAAACCTTCTACGGCGGCCCGTGGCGTTCGCTCAACCGCCCGGCGGGTACAACCATTCAGGATATGATCCGCCTTGAGCAGAAGCTGCTCCCCGAACTCCAGCCTTATACCCAGGAGCGCGCCGAAAAGCTGATCGATTTGATCCAGTCGAAAGGCTCCACCCTCGCCCGCAGCCACTGCAATATTGAGCCAGTCTCGGGCCTGAAGAATCTCGAGAACCTGCAGGCGGTGCTGGCGCGCCGCAAGCCCGGATTTGACTGCGAGATCGTGGCGTTTCCACAGCACGGCCTGCTGCTGTCGAATTCCGAAAAGCTGATGCGCGAGGCGATGCAGGCCGGGGCGCACTACGTGGGCGGGCTGGACCCAACCAACGTTGACGGGGCGATGGAGAAATCTCTCGACACCATGTTCCAGATTGCGCTGGATTACGACAAAGGGGTGGATATTCACCTGCACGAAACCAGCCCGGCGGGCGTGGCGGCGGTGAACTACATGGTCGAAACCGTGGAGAAAACCCCGCAACTGAAGGGCAAACTGACCATCAGCCACGCCTTTGCGCTGGCCACGCTCAACGAGCAGCAGGTGGACGAGATTGCCACCCGCATGGCGGCGCAGCAGGTGACTATCGCCTCCACCGTACCCATCGGCACCCTGCACATGCCGCTGAAGCAGCTACGCGATAAAGGCGTGTTTGTCATGACGGGCACCGACAGCGTGATCGACCACTGGTCGCCGTACGGCCTGGGGGACATGCTGGAAAAAGCGAATCTCTACGCCCAGCTCTATATCCGCCCTAATGAGCAGACGCTGTCCCGCGCTTTAGGTATTGCGACCGGTGACGTGCTGCCGCTGAACGACAAAGGTGAACGCGTCTGGCCGAAAGCGCAGGACGACGCCAGCTTTGTGCTGGTGGACGCCTCCTGTTCCGCCGAGGCGGTGGCGCGCATATCTCCGCGCACCGCGACCTTCCATAAGGGGAGCCTTGTCTGGGGCACGGTGGGTTAATGTGCATTTTTCCCTCTCCCTGTGGGTTGAGGGATCCCCAGTAATTTTTTACCGAAAGCGACGAAAGTTGTTTCAAGAAAATTAATGACTTACAGCGACGCCCTGGTCCGGCTGTAAATCGCTGAGGCGTTTCCTGCAGGCCGGGGCGAGGCGCAGGGATGCGCCGAGAGGGCGGCTTTACAGGGACGTTACATCCGCCCGTCCCCGATAAGCCGGAAGGAATAAGCCGAAGGCACCGCGAAGCGGCGATTTACCGCCGGGAGCCCGGGTCGCCAGGGCGGCGGCGATTGAGCCGCCCTGGCACGTTCACGGGCTATGTCGTTACAGAGTAGCAAGGAACATAAAGTGAACGGAATGACCTCTACAGCCATATGTTCCCCCTCACCCCAACCCTCTCCCTCAAGGGAGAGGGGGTCCTCCGTGCAGGCATTATTTTGAGGGGAACCCTCAGCCCGGTGGGAGAGGGTTGGGGTGAGGGCAACAGGCCGCAGATTTTGTAGGTCGGGTAAGGCGAAGCCGCCACCCGACGTTACAGATGATAACCCGACAGCCGCAGCTCCCGGTCAATCCACTCAACGAACTGCTGGATCTTCCACGCGCGTTCATGCATATGCGGCATTACCAGATGATGTGCGTTAATAGCGATCCCCATCTCATCCGGCAGTACCTGCACCAGTGAGCCATCTTTCAGGTGGTCTGTCGCCATCATTTTGCTCTCAAGGATAAATCCCAGCCCCATACGTGCCGCTTCAAAGCTCATATAGGAGCGGTCAAAGCTGAGGCTGAAGTTGAGCCAGGGCCTGTCGATATTGTGCCAGGCGAACCATTTTTCCCAGTTCACCAGAGTGCTGGTGGACGAGATGAGTGACTGTTGCAGCAGGTCGGTGGGTGTGCTGATGGGGTGTTTTTGCGCATACTCCGGCGAGGCCAGCACCACCAGCGTGTCGTTTTTTATGGTCATCACCCGGTAAGCATCCCAGTCCGGGATACCGTGGCGGATATCAATATCAATATTATCTCTGGCGAATTGCAGATTCTCATAGGAGCAGGTGAGATTGATGGTGATATCGGGATATTCGGCGCGAAACTTACCCAGGCGGCGCAACAGCCATGACAACCCGAAAGTGGGCGAGGAGTGCACCCGAAGCACGGCGTTATCTTTCTCTTTGACGATCTGATCGGTGGCGCGTCCGATGGCGCTCATCGCCGCCGAGACCTCCCGCAGATATTTTTCTCCCGTTGGGGTGAGCTGAACCCCTTTGCCGCTGCGGATGAATAATTTCTTGCCCATCCACGACTCCAGCGACGCGATCTGATGGCTGACCGCGGAGGGGGTGACGTTGAGCTGTTCGGCCGCCTGATGGATGCTCAATGCGTTAGCGACGGCGATGAATGCCTGCAAATTTCTGAGCGAGGGCAGTGATAACGTCTGGCGATCCTGCGCGGACATAGCCTACTCCTGTCATGTTTATTGATAAAAAACATAACATTGAGACGACATGCGGGCAATTTTATCCCGATGTTATTTTTTTGAGCTGTATCGCGAATCAAATTTATCTCAGCAATAAATGAGGTTTATTGAATGGTGTTTCATTCATGAGCCGATATATTGACCTTGAACGTAAAAATAAAACGACTCACGTTGTTCGAATAATGAGGTAAGTTATGTCTCGTATAGAACATGCTGTCCCCTACATAAACACTAAAAAAACCAATTACCGTTTCGTTGTGCTGGCATTAATTTTTATTGTGTATGCCATTAACTATGCTGACCGAACAAATATTGGTGCAGTACTGCCCTTTATCATTGATGAGTTTCATATTAATAATTTCGAAGCCGGTGCCATCGCCAGTATGTTCTTTTTGGGATACGCATTGAGCCAAATTCCAGCGGGCTTTTTTATCGCCAAAAAGGGTATTCGCGGCATGGTGGCGCTGTCGATATTCGGCTTCTCGGCGTTTACCTGGCTGATGGGCACGGCGACCTCAGTTCTGGGGCTGAAGTTTATTCGTCTGGGGCTGGGGTTAACGGAGGGGCCGTGCCCCGTCGGGCTGGCCTCCACCATCAATAACTGGTTTCCACCCAGGGAGAAGGCGACGGCCACGGGGGTCTACATCGCGGCCACCATGTTCGCGCCGATCCTCGTGCCGCCGCTGGCGGTGTGGATCGCCATGACCTGGGGCTGGCGTTGGGTCTTCTTCTCCTTCGCGATCCCCGGTCTGGTCATTGCCGTTCTGTGGTATCTGCTGGTGCGCACCAGACCATCAGAGAGCGCATTCGTCTCTAAAGCCGAACTGGAGACCATTACTGTGGGTCAGGAGACGCCGGATGCCAGACGGGAAAACATCGTGATTTCACCGGGCTTTGCGCGCCTTGACCGCCTGATTCGCGTGCGGGACTTAGCCCCGGTGAGTACGGTAAAAGGCCTGTTTACCTCGAAGAATATCCTCGGCGATTGTCTGGCCTATTTCATGATGGTCAGCGTGCTGTATGGCCTGTTGACGTGGATCCCGCTCTATCTGGTGAAAGAGAAAGGCTTTACGTTTATGAGCATGGGGCTGGTCGCCAGTATGCCGTGCATCGGCGGATTTATCGGGGCGATTTTTGGCGGTTACGTATCCGACAAACTGCTCGGCCGTCGGCGTAAACCGACCATGATGTTTACCGCCATCAGCACCGTGTTAATGATGGTCATCATGCTGAATATTCCGCAAAGCACCGTTGCGGTTTGCGTGGGGCTGTTTTTTGTCGGCCTCTGTCTGAATATCGGCTGGCCTGCTTTTACGGCTTACGGTATGGCCGTTGCGGACAGTAAAACCTATCCGATAGCTGCGTCAATTATCAATAGCGGCGGAAATCTCGGCGGATTTGTTTCCCCGATGCTGGCGGGTTTTCTGCTGGATAAAACAGGAAGTTTTAACTCTGTATTTATTTATTTCGGTGTTTGTGCAGCGATTGGCCTGTTTGTGATTATGTTGCTGGATGAACCGAAATAAAAAATAAATTCCTTTTGCCATAGTGGAGTAAATATATGCTACTGAAAGATAAAGTCGCCGTTATTACCGGCGCGGCTTCTGTACGCGGTTTGGGTTTTGCCACGGCTAAATTATATGCCGGGCAGGGTGCGAAGGTAGTGATTATCGATTTAGATGCTGAGGCCAGTCGGGCAGCGGCGGCAAATCTGGGTGAAGAGCATCTGGGCCTTGCGGCGAACGTCAGCAATGAATTACAGGTCAATGCCGCCATTGAGCAGGTGCTGGGAAAATACGGGCGCATCGATATTCTGGTGAATAACGCCGGTATTACTCAGCCGATTAAGCTGATGGATATTAAACGCGAGAATTACGACGCGGTGCTGGACGTCAGCCTGCGCGGCACGCTGCTGATGTCTCAGGCGGTGATCCCCACCATGCGCGCGCAGCAGTCGGGCAGCATTGTCTGTATTTCATCGGTATCAGCACAGCGCGGCGGCGGTATTTTTGGCGGCCCCCACTACAGCGCGGCTAAAGCAGGTGTGCTGGGCCTGGCGAAAGCGATGGCCCGCGAGCTGGGTCCGGATAACGTACGCGTAAACTGCATTACACCCGGCCTTATCCAGACGGACATCACCGCAGGCAAGCTGAGCGATGAGATGAAAACCGCCATCCTGGCGGGCATTCCGCTTAACCGCCTCGGCGACGCGCAGGATATTGCCCGCGCCGCGCTGTTCCTTGGCAGCGACCTTTCGTCTTACTCCACCGGTATCACGCTCGACGTGAACGGCGGCATGCTGATCCATTAAGGAGACTCGACGATGACGGATACCACAGTTCAACAGGTTGCCGCGGCGGCATGGCGTATTCGCCGCTATGCGCTGCGCATGGGCGAAGTGCAGGGGCAGGGCTACATCGGGCAGGCGCTGGGCTATGCCGACGTACTGGCCACCGCGTTTACCCACGGTATGAACCTCAAGCCGGACGAGCCGGAGTGGGAAGGCCGTGACCGTTTTCTGCTTTCCCACGGTCATTACGCCATTGCCTGTTATGCCGCCCTGATTGAAGCCGGGATCATTCCTGAAGAGGAGCTGGAGACCTACGGCTCGGACGACAGCCGCCTGCCAATGTCCGGTATGGCAACTTACACGCCGGGCATGGAGATCTCCGGTGGTTCGCTGGGACAGGGGTTAAGTATTGGGGTCGGCATGGCGCTGGGGCTGAAGCACAAGCAGAGCGCGGCATGGGTCGTTAACTCCATGTCGGACGGTGAGCTTGACGAAGGATCAACCTGGGAAGCGGCTATGTCTGCAGCGCACCATGGCCTGTCGAACCTGATCGTGCTGGTGGACATTAACCGCCAGCAGGCAGACGGCAATTCGCACAAGATCCTTGGCTTTGAGCCGCTGGAAGATAAATGGACCTCGTTCGGCTGGTATGTGCAGCGCGTAAATGGCAACGATGTCCCTGCGCTGGTGGCGGCGTTTGATAACGCCAGACGCTATCCGGAAAACCAGCCACGCGTCATTTTGTGCGACACGCTGATGGGCAAGGGTGTGCCTTTCCTCGAACAACGTGACAAGAACCATTTTATTCGCGTGGATGCTGACGAGTGGCAAAAGGCACTCGCCGTGCTGGATGCCAACAAACCTGAAGGAGTGCTGTAATGAGCCAGATAACGGAGAAAAAACCGCGTTTAACCACGTCGGCCATGATTGCCTCTATTGCGGAAGACGGCCAGGAGACGCGCTCTGCACCGTTCGGCCATGCGCTGGTGAAGCTGGCGGAACAGCGCCCGGAAGTTGTCGGTATGACGGCGGATTTGTCGAAATATACCGATCTGCATATCTTTGCCCAGGCGTATCCGGAACGCTTCTTCCAGATGGGGATGGCGGAGCAACTCTTGATGGGCGCGGCCGGGGGAATGGCAAAAGAGGGGTTTATTCCCTTCGCCACGACATATGCTGTCTTTGCCACCCGTCGAGCCTACGATTTTATTCATCAGGTTATCGCCGAAGAGCATCTCAACGTGAAGATATGCGCTGCACTGCCGGGGTTAACCACGGGCTACGGTCCGAGCCACCAGGCGACGGAAGATATTGCGATTATGCGCGGTATTCCGGGGATGACCATCATCGATCCCTGCGACGCGATAGACACCGAACAGGCTGTACCGGCGATCGCGGCGCACAATGGGCCGGTGTATATGCGACTGCTGCGCGGCAAGGTGCCGGTGGTGCTGGACCAGTACAATTACCAGTTTACGCTGGGCAAAGCCGCGCTGCTGGAAGAGGGGAGCGACGTCCTGATCATCGCCTCAGGGCTAATGACCATGCGCGCGCTGGAGGCAGCAAAGCAGCTACGTAAGGATAACGTCAGCGTGGCGGTACTGCACTCGCCCACCATTAAACCGCTGGATGAGGAGACCATTCTGGCGCAGGCCGCGAAACCTGGGCGGCTGGTGGTGGTCGCCGAAAACCACAGCACCGTAGGGGGGCTTTGTGAGGCAGTGGCGTCGTTGCTGATGCGCCATCGCGTGCATGTCGACTTTGATACCGTTGCGCTACCGGATGCTTTCCTGGATGCAGGTGCGCTCCCGACGCTTCACGATCGCTACGGGATCTCAACGGCAGCCATGGTGGAGAAGATCCGGCGCAGGCTTTGATTCGCCAGACGGTTTAGTTGTCAACGGGCGAGGGGTGTTTTACCCTCGCCTCTGTTGCAATGAAGGAGTCCGTGATGGCACAAAATATCTACGACAACCCCGCCTTTTTTGAAGGTTACGCCCAGTTGCCGCGCTCGGTAGACGGCCTGAATGGCGCGCCGGAGTGGCCTGCGCTGAAAAGCATGCTGCCGGATTTACACGGCAAATCGGTTATCGATCTCGGCTGTGGTTATGGCTGGTTCTGCCGCGCGGCGCGTGAACTGGGCGCTTCTGCGGTAACCGGCGTCGATATCTCCGAAAAAATGCTCGCCCGTGCGGCAGAGCTGACCCACGATGACGGGATTGTGTATCAACGTAGCGATCTGGAATCGCTGGCGATGAAAGCGAACAGTTTCGATCTGGTCTACAGCTCGCTGGCGCTGCACTACCTGCCCGAGTTAAACACCCTGTTTGGCAACGTTCAGCGTGCGCTGAAACCCGGCGGCAGCCTGGTCTTTTCCATGGAGCACCCAATTTACACCTGCGCGACGCGTCAGGGCTGGTTGACCGATGACGCAGGCGTGCGTTTCTGGGGCGTGAACCACTATCAGGACGAAGGCCAGCGCGTCAGCAACTGGCTGGCAGACGGTGTGATCAAGTATCACCGCACACTGGGCAGCACGCTTAACGCCCTGATCAACGCCGGTTTAACGGTAAGCGAAGTGAACGAATGGGGGCCAACGCAGGCGCAGATTGACGCCTGGCCCGCGCTGGCCGAAGAGGCAGACCGCCCGATGCTGGTGCTGATTTCCGCCCGTAAGGCTCAGTAACCCACCTTATACACCCGCCCGGTCTGCACCCCTTCCACGCTGCGGCGATAGGCTTGCGCCACGGTGGCGGCCGGCACGCTTTCAAAGCCCGGGAAGAAGCCGTCGTACGTTTCGACCGATTCGGTGAGGACCGTCGGGCTTATCAGGTTGATGCGGATCCCGCGCGGCAGCTCGCAGGCGGCAGCGCGAACAAACCCTTCCAGCGCGGCATTCACCGTGGTGGCATTGACGCCCTGCGCGATGGGCTCGTGCGCCACAATCCCGCTAATCAGGGTAATGGAGCCGCCATCGTTCAGGTAGTGCTGGCCGGTCAGCGCCAGGCGCACCTGTCCGAGCAGTTTATCCTGTAAGCCCTGATTGAAATCGCTGTCTTTCATGGTGGCGAGAGGGCCAAAGTACAATCCGCCGCTGGCGGAGACAATCGCATCCACACGACCGACCTTCTCAAACAGCGCCTGCACGCTCGCCTGTGACGTAATATCCACCTGCTCATCGCCCTGCGTGCGGCCCACGCGGATCACTTCGTGGCGGCGACTGAGCGCCTCCGTTACTGCACGACCGACCGTACCGCTGGCACCAATAATGATGATTTTCATAGCCGACTCCTCATGTTGTGAGCCTTCATTCTTTAATAAATTAAAAGTCGGATAAACTGGGCTAAAGTTAGAAGATTGCTAACCAGAGGTTTGTAATATGGATAAGCTTCGCGGCATGGAAACCTTTATCGCCGTAGTGGAAAGCGGCAGTTTTACCGGGGCGGCCTCCCGTCTGGATATGTCGTCGGTGATGGTGGGGAAGTACATTGCGCTGCTGGAATCCGAGCTTGGCACCCGTCTGCTGGAGCGCAATACGCGACGTCAAAGCCTGACCGACGCCGGGCGGGTCTATTATGACGAGGCGAAGCGGGTGCTGGAGCAGGTGGCCATTGCCGAAAGCGCGGTGGAACGTCTGCGCGCCGCACCGGCGGGCACCCTGCGCGTGACGGCACCTACGTCGTTTGGCGGCTGCGTTATCGCGCCGCTGACCGCCACCTTTTTGCAGCGCTACCCGGCAGTACGTATCGAACTGGATCTCACCAACCGGATGGTGGATCTGGTGGAAGAGGGGGTCGATCTGGCCATTCGCATTGGTGATATTCGCAATGACGATCTGGTGGCGAAATACCTGTGCCCTTACAACATGGTGATCTGCGCGTCGCCGGATTATCTGGCGCGCCACGGTACGCCGCAAACGCCTGCTGATCTGGTGGACCATCTCTGCCTTTCCCACACGGTATGGACCGCGCGTAACGAATGGCGGTTGCCGGGTGTGGAGGGCGAAGTGCGCTGGAAGCGCGATGCCATTTTACGATGCAACGACGGCTACGGCTTACGCATGGCGGCGCGCGCTGGGGCAGGGCTGCTTCTGCAGCCGGAGGTGCTGGTGGCGGAAGAGCTGGCAAGCGGCAGGCTGGTTCGGGTTCTGGAGCCGTTTACACCCGCGCCAAGGCCGGTTCATTTACTGTGGCGTCAGGATTTACGTCCCCTCCCGAAGCTAACGGAATTTATTGCTCATATTCTGCTAAGATTGGGCACAATATAAAAAAGAAGGTAATCAAAGAATGTCTGCAAACAAACTCGCCAGCAGCGCGCAGGGCCTGCAATCTTCCGCCATCCGTGAATTATTAAAACATAGCAAAATGGCAGGCGTCATTTCGCTGGGTGGGGGTATTCCTAACCCGGCTTTGTTCGATCACGAAGGCCTGAAAATCGCCGCTGATGCCGTACTGTCGCAGCATTTTGGTGAAGCCTTCCAGTATGGTCTGACCGAGGGTGTGCCGGGACTGCGGGAAGAGATTCAGCGCATCTGCGAAGGGCGCGGGATCCGGTGCAAAGCGGATGATGTGGTCGTGACCTCCGGTTCACAACAATCCCTCGACGTGCTGGCGCGCGCGTTAATTAATCCGGGCGATACCGTCGTCGTCGAACGCCCAACCTATCTTGCCGCGCTGCAGGTCTTTGGTCTGGCGCAGGCGAATTTCGAATCCGTTGGCACCGATGGCGACGGCATGAAAGTGGATGAACTCGAAGCCCTGGTGGCAAATAAACCCATCAAAGCGGTTTATATTGTGCCGACATTTGGTAACCCGGGTGGCGTTACGCTGTCTGAGGCGCGCCGTAAACAGCTGGTGGAACTCTCGAAGCGCTATGACTTCGTGATTATCGAAGACGATCCGTACAGTGAAATTAATTACACCGACGAAGTTTTCCGCCCGTTAATTGCCCATGCCAAAGATATCGGCAACGAAGAGAACGTGGTGTATACCTCAACCTTCTCTAAAATTCTCGCGCCGGGCACCCGTGTGGGCTGGGTGCTGGTACCGGAGTGGCTGAAGCGTGCGGTGGTGAACCTGAAGCAAACCACCGATCTGCACACCAGCACGCTGTCGCAGCTGATGACTTACGAATACCTGAAAACCGGGCGTCTGGCCGGGCAGATCAAAATGATCCGCGAAGCCTATCGTCAGAAGTACCAGACGTTCGCCAACGAACTGGAAGCCGAGCTGGGCGATGTGATGTCGTTCCACAAGCCGAAGGGCGGCATGTTCCTGTGGGCGAATATGAAAAATGGTAGTAATACCACGCGCTGGCTGGAAAAGACGTTAAGTAACGGCGTAGTATTTGTGCCGGGCGAATTTTTCTACTGCAATGAGCCAGACCATTCGACGCTGCGTATGTCGTTTGTCACGCCAACGGATGAAGAGCTGAAAGAGGCGGTTCGTCGCCTGAAAAAATCGCTGTAAAAGACCTGCGCATAATGGCGCTCCTGCCGTTATGCGCAATACGCGTTCAGGGCGGCAGGAGCCGCGATCGTCCATGGTGATCTCCATGTTTGAATTTCTGCTCGGTGTCGTTACGCACACACCCGCCTGGGTGTGGGTGCTGTTTATCTTCCTTATCTCCCGCGGCATTAAAGCCCGCAAGCCCGCCACCGTGACGCTGGAGCGGCTTGCTATCATTCCGGGCATTTTTCTTATCTGGGATATTTACGATCTGGTGGTCTATCGCACGCTGACTCCTGCGACTGTTGCATTGTGGACGGCAGGGATCCTTGCCGGTGCGGCACTGGGGTACTTCCTGATTAAGCAGGCGGCTATCACCCGAGCTGAGGCACCGCGCAGCCTCCACCGTCAGGCAGACTACACCGCGCTGCCGTTTATGATGCTGGCGTTCGCGGTGAAGTATGTGCTGGGCGTGATGAGCGCCATCTCTCCCCATACAATGCAGCAACCCGCCATGAGCGCGCTGGCGATTATCTCAGGCGGGGTATTTGCGGGCGTGTTTATCGGAAAATTTGCGCGTTATGTTGAGGTATATAACCGTAGCGTACCGCGCCCGGCGGAGTGACGTTACTCTGTCGCATGGGCCAGCGTGCGATCTGAAGCATCGCCGCTGAGGGGCCGCGTGACTTCATGGATCCGCCAGATTTTCCCTTCACGCAGCGCGGCAAACAGGTAAACCTCGATCTCTGCCTGACGACCGCCAGGATACATGACCGTCACGATATGCCGGTCAGCTAGAAGTTCGTCATGACAGGCTATCTCCGCCACGGTAAAGGCGATCGTGCGAGTCTGCGAGCGGACGTGGCTCAGGTGCTGGATAAATCCCCGGTAATCAAGCGTGTGACCGTCCGTAACCTGCTGGTAATCGGGCGTAAAGATCTCTGCCGGATCGATATCGCCGTTGAATAAGCGGGTTAACAGGCACGCCATCTTTTCGCGCTGCGCGGCGTTGTCGGTGTCGGCTATCAGGGATGTGATTATGCTCATTAGGGGCTCCTTATGTGGTTTAGTCGCCATTATCCTTGACAGCCGAAGACGCAGTTTCTGTAATACGCCGATGAATAACGATTTTCGGTCAAAATGATATGGTGAGTACTGAGACGCTCCTTCATCCTGGCGGGTACCGAACCCCATGGCACAGCCATCGCGCTGGCCAGCTGTGGCGCATTGCAACGGGTCTGCTGGTGATTGAGTCGCAGCGGGGGCGCTCGGTCGTACCGGCAAAACACATCGGCTGGATCCCGCCAGGTAATCAGCACGCCGCCTTTTCTGAAAGCGCGATAGAAGGCAGCGCCATCTATCTTGACCCCGCCTGCTGCGCAAGGCTTCCCGATGTGCCCGCCCTGTTCGAACCCGACGATCTTACCCATGCACTGTTTTCCCGCTTAAGCGTTGCTGAAAGCGAGTACGATCCGCGAAAGCTCACCCTGCTGCTGGATGAGCTTGCCGTGGCACCTCAGGTGCACTTTTCTCTGCCCGTGCCGACGGATCCGCGTCTGAAGGACGTAGTCAGGCATTTGCTGCAGTTTGTCGATGATAATCAGACGGTTGAGAGCCATGCCCGCCAGGCGGGGATGAGCGTGCGTACGTTCAACCGTCGGTTTCGTGCCCAGACCGGAATGAACTTCGTTAACTGGCGGCAACTGGCGCGGGTAATGCAGGCAATGGAGTGGCTGGCCGCGGGGAAGCCGGTGGGGTGGATTGCGCTGTCTTGCGGTTACAGCAGCGTCAGCGCATTCATTGAGGTTTTCAGCGCGTGGACCGGTAAAACGCCGGGGCAATGGGCGCTTAAAGAAGCCCCTTTTGGGCGAAGGTAATGCGCGTGGCGTCGTTGAGATCCCGCTCTTTTAACGATTCCGGATTAACCCAGGCGATATCCTGAAATTCGGCATTAAACGTGACTTCCCGGTTGGCGCATGATTTCTTCCTGAAAAAGTATTAAGTAGGTAAATGCTGTGCCGAATCAGGCAACATCCGGTTGGCCACCTTTACGCTTCGCTATGACTTCCGCAACGGTTTTTATACGGCTTAGCTCCTCTTGCGTTCTGGCGTTTGATTGTGCTTCCCAGATATCGACGTTCAGTTGTAAGTTCAACCAAAATTCAATAGTGGTATCAAAGGCTTTTGCCAATTTTATCGCCATATCGGCGGTAAGCTTGCGATTGTTATTTACCAGCGCGCTGATGGTATTGCGGTGTACATTTAGCATCTCCGCCAGATCGCTGATTTTCAGATTGAGCGGTTCAAGATACTCATATTGCAACACGTCGCCCGGCGTGGTGGGTTTGCGGAGTGCCTGTTGAAGTATCATAGGTGGTGCCTCACTTGTGTTGCGTGTACTTGTGTGGAGAGAGATAGAGATCGTCTGCTTTTCCCTCTGCCCAGCGAAATACAAGCCTGTATTGTCTGTTTACCCGGATTGAGGAATATCCCTTCAGCGGCGGATTCAATGCTTCAAACATATTGCCCGGTGGTGAACGCAAATCCCGATGCGAGATGGCTGCATTGATGAGGTCGAGCTTTCTTGCAAGAACGGTTTCCAGATTTGAAGGAATAACATTGCTCGATCTCCCGTAAAGAAAAAAATCCTCAAGCCATTGATCCCGAAAATGATTAATCATAATGCTGGTAAGCTCCAGTCCATGAAGCTGAGTGGATAATAATGCACTCCCGCACAGTGCGCAAGTGCAGTTCTGTCTGCTGTTATGTTACCAGGGGAATGGCTGAAGGGAAGTAGGATGCATGACTAAAGGTTAATTCTCCGAGGTGGATTCCACTTCTGGCGTATGGCTCTATGCCCGGCGGCGCTGCGCTTGCACGGGCCTACGGGCATGTAGGCCGGGTAAGGCGTAGCCGCCACCCGGCAATCCGGGCTCAACCCAGCAACGCGATTCCAGCCTCCGTCCTCAGCCAGCGCGGGGCTTTTAGCTGGTCGGCAAAATATCCGGTGAGTTCAAAGAGTAAATCCCCCATCACGCGTGCGGATCCGGGCGTGAGCGCGTCAGTCATCAACAGTTGGGTAATTTCCTCGCAGTAGCGGCAGAGCTGGTCGGATTCGGTGTTGAATACAGGCTCACGTTCGGGAAATCGATCGACGGTGAGACGTTCCTGTAGGTGCTCAGGGATAGGCTCCAGCAGCATTGGGCGGAGCAGGGCAAAAGTCGAGGCAAGACGACCGCAGAGGGCTATTTTTCTCGCGGGATTGATCTCTTCCACCAGCGCTTCGCAATAGCGTTGGCAATTGTCGGCAAGATCGATGAAGTCGGTGTTGCAGTCGAAAGGGGTCGTGAAAAGTGCGTTACTGGTGGTCATATGACAGTTTCCATTAAGTGATTAAGACACTGCCAGAGAAATGCCAATTTCCCGGGTGGCAGGACTGAACGGAGTTGGCATTACCGGCCTTAATGGACACCGGCGCGTCTTGCGACGCCCCCGCCCAGCCCACCATTGGAATGTAGCCAGACGCACGGCGCAACAAGAGCTTACGCCGCCATTAAGTTTAACCGGGATGCCAATCCCGACGCCAGATTTTGCTGGCGTGGGAGGAACATACGCCCGGTTAACCATAAAAAGAAGAGGGTTATCCAGGAGAAATCCAATCCTGCGAGGCGGCTTCAGGAAATGATGTAAGGCGTTTCATCACCGCTCCCTCAGCGCTTCTTTCGCCCGGTTAAACGGCTTAATCATATAATCCAGCACCGTTTTCTCTCCGGTTTTAATATCCACCGTCGCAATCATCCCCGGCACAATTGAGAAGTGCCTGCCTGCTTTATTCACCAGGTAATCCTGGCTGGTGCGGATAAACACCCGGTAATAGAACACTTCCGGCTTGGCTTCGTCCTGGATGGTGTCCGGGGAAATCGTCTCTACCACCCCGTGCAGCCCGCCGTAAATGGCGTAGTCGTAGGCGGTGATTTTGACCAGCGCTTCCTGGTTCGGGTGGATAAAGGCGATATCGCGCGGCGAGAGGCGGGTTTCGATCAGCAGGTGATCGTCCACCGGCACGATCTCCATCAGCTCGCCGTTGGGCGGGATCACGCCGCCGATGGTGGTGACCTTGATGTTTTTCACGATCCCGCGCACTGGCGATTTCACCGTCAGGCGCGTGACGGAATCCTGACGGCCTTTCAGGATCGCCGAGACCATATCCACCTCCGCGTTGGCTTTGGAGAGCGCCTCGCGCGCCTGAACGTAATATTGCGAGCGCACGTCGGTGAGCTTCAGCTCCAGGTCACTTTTCTGCCGCTGCAGGCGCAGCACCTCTACGTGGCTGGCGGCCCCGGTTTTAACCAGCCGCTGGGTGATCGCCAGCTCCTTATTGGCGAGATCTAACGCGGCACGTAGCTCCCGCTGGGTATCCTCAAGCTGCGCGCGGCGGGAGTTATAGAGCCGCGTTTCGTCGGCAATTAAATCCGGCCATTCCTTCAGCGAAGGGGGGAATTTTAGCGGCAGATCGTTCACCTCGGCATACAGGCGCGCGCTGGAGGCCAGCGAGGCGCGATAGCGTGCGGCGCTTTCGCCGACGTTTGATTCTGAACGCGTGGGATCAAGGCGCGCCAGCACTTGTCCGGCCTGTACCTGATCGCCCTCGTGGACGTTCAGCTCGGTGAGGATCCCCCCGTCCAGCGACTGTAAAACCTGCTCGCGTGAGCTGGGGATCACTTTGCCGGTACCGGTTGAGACCTCATCCAGCACGCCAAACCAGGCCCAGATCCCGAGGACGATAAACAGCAGCAGAGAGAGGATCACGATTCGTCGCGCGCCGGTGTAGCCGCTTTCAGAACCGAGCGCATTATCCAGATCGTCCATTGCCGCGGCATCACGCTGACTGATTTTCATTTTTCCACTCCCTTGCGGCGGCTGCCTGCTGTTGTTGCATGCGGCTGTTGTTCAGCGCCTGCGCTTTCGGGGCATCCATCACCAGCATGCCCTCCTTGAGCACCACCACCCGCTCGACCAGTTCCAGCACCGGCACGCGATGGGTGGCGACGATCAGCGTACGGTGGCCGAGCCAGGCGCTCAGACGCTGGATAAACTCCCGTTCGGTATGCTCATCCAGCGAGGCGGTGGGTTCGTCCATCAGGACGATATTCGGGTCGCGCAGCAGCATGCGCGCCAGCAGGATCGACTGCCGCTGGCCGCCGGAGAGCCCCACGCCGTTCTCCATGATCGGATAGTCCAGCCCCTTCGGTAGCTTCTGCACAAAGCTCGCCGCGCCGGTTAACTCCAGTGCGGCGAAAATCTCCTCGTCGGTGGCGCGCGGCATGCCGAGGGTGATGTTTTCCCGCAGGGTGCCGTAAAACAGCCGTGCGTTCTGGGTCATAAAGCCGACGTTGCGCCGGACATCGGCGACGTCGAGGTGCGGCAGGCTGAGGTTGTCGAGCCGCAGCTCGCCGCCGGCCAGATCCATCCCGCCCGCCATCGCCTGCAGCAGGGTGGATTTGCCCGCGCCGTTACGCCCGAGGATCGCCACTTTCTCACCGGGCTTGATCTCCAGACGGTTGATGCGCAGCGCCATGCGCGGATCCTCCGGGTGATAGCGAAACTGCGCCTGCTCGAACAGGTAGTGACCGCGTAGCACGTCCTGGCGGATCGGCGTCTCCTCGCGCTGGTTCTCGGTAGGTAACTGCATAATGCTGTCCAGCCCCTCTTTTGCCGCTTTCACCTGCTGCCAGCGGGCCAGCACGCCGCACAGCGTCGCCATGGGGGCGATCATGCGCGAGGCCAGCATCGAGGCGGCGACCACCGAACCGGTGGTCAGCGTGCCGTCGATCACCATCGGCGCGCCGACCACGATCACGGCGGCGTAAACCAGGCTCTGGATGGTCATCCCCCAGCTGATCAGGTTCTGCGTCAGCTCGCGGGTACGCAGGCCGGATTCCGCAGTGATCTGGATATAGCTGTTCCACTGCTGCAAAAAGCGGTTTTCTGCCTGCATCAGCTTGATGTCCTCCAGCCCCTGCACGCTTTCTACCAGCACCGCGTTGCGCAGGGTCGATTCATGGGCGGATTGTTTCGCCAGCTCCGCCAGCTTCTTCTGCAGCAGCAGGCCGGGCAGAACCATGATCACCGCTGCCACCGGGGCGATCCACGCCAGCTGCGGGGCGATAATCGCCAGCACCACCACAAACAGCAAGAAGAAGGGCAGATCGACAATCGTCGAGATGGTGGAAGAGGTGACCATCTCGCGGATCTGCTCCAGCTCGCGCAGCTGGGAGATAAAGCTGCCGGTAGAGCGTGGGATCGCGCTGTTGCGTAGCCGCAGGGCGTGACCGAACACGCGATCCGAGACGCGCAGATCTGAGCGTTTGCCCAGCAGATCCATAATGTGCCCGCGCGCCACGCGCAACACGAAGCCAAACAGGGTGGCGATCAGCACCCCGATGGTCAATACATACAGCGTCGGGTAGGACTGGGCGGGGATCACCCGGTCGTACACCTGCATGGAAAAGACAATCCCGGAGAGCGACAGCACGTTGATAAACAGCGCGGCGAGCATCACCCAGCTGTAGGGGCGCAGGTCGCGCATCACCAGCCGGTAGAGCCAGTCCGGGCGGTATTTTGAGATATAGGCGTCCACCCGGCTGTCCTTCAGCGCTGCCAGCGGACGCAGGGCAATAACGTGGCGGATGGCGGGCAGCATCGCCGTCATCGACAAACGGTTGGTGTAGGTCTGGTCGTCAAAGAAGCTGACCTCCAGCGTATCGTCGCCGTCGAAATGTTCGATCACGCCAACCCTGCCGTCGTTTAGCGCCACCACCACCGGCAGACGCCAGCTGTTGATCGACTGCTGGCTGGCGGTAAGCAGCTGAAACGACAGCCCCGCCTCACGGGCGAGCTGGGTGAGGGCGGGCACCATCGGTTTGCCTTTCAGCCACGGTGCGCCTGCCAGCAGCGCGCCGGGAGAGCAGGCGACGCGGTAGCGCGTGGCAATAAAGCCAAAGGCCTGCGCCCACTGGGCCAGGGCGTCATCCGTCATGGGCTCAGCTTGCGGCATATCACGCTCTTTCATGGCTGGATCTCCACGGTCTGGATGGTGCGGTTATCAAGATCGAACGCATGGCGCAGCTGCCCGGTGTTGTAGAGGCAGTTGAGCTGCAGCTGATGCAGCTGGCCAAGAGTCTGTTGCTGGGTGAAACGCGCCTGGTAGACCTCCTGCTCGGCGTTGAGCACATCGAGCAGCGGGCGTGAGCCAAGGTCAAGATACTGCTGCTGATACAGCTCGCGGGTGCGGGCGCTGAGCGCCTCCTGACGACCCTGGATCTGCAGGGTGCTGAGCAGGCTCATCACCTGACTGCGCGCCTCAAGCAGCTTCTGGCGAACCTCAAGGCGGGTGCGCTGAATGGTGGATTGCGCCGCTTCCACCGCGTGTCCGGCAGCGTTACGCCGGGCGGTGAGGCCGCCGCCCTGATAGAGCGGCATTTGCACTTTCACCCACGCGGAGTATTGCGTGCGATCCCGCGTTTCGTTACCCGCATAGCGGTCGTTGAGGTAGTGACGCACTTCCGGCTCCAGCGAGACGGTCGGGGTCATCTGGGCGTTGGCGTAGTCAAGGTTGGCCTGCGCGACGTTTGCCTGCGCCCAGGCCGCTAACACCGCTGGTACCAGACGATCGTCCGGTTCGGCGATATCACAGCTGCGGGCCAGCTTTTGCGGAAAATCGTTGCCCACCTCGTTGAGGGTGTTCCAGCCGAGAAAACTCATCAGCGTAGCGCGGGCGCTGTCGAGGCTGGCCTGGTACTGCATGAGCTGGGCGCGGGCCCCTTCGATACGGGCATCGGTCTGCACCACGTCAGAGAGCGAGGTGGCCCCTTCGTCGTTACGCTGGCGGGTCAGCTTGCCAATGGAGGAGAGGGCGTCGAGCTGTTCTTTGGCGGTATCGACCATCTGCTGCCAGGTTTGCACTTCCACCATGGCGATGGCGGTATCGTGGGCGATGGTGTCGATGCTCACCAGCACGTTGGCCTGCTGCTGGGCAACCCCGGCGTTTTCGGCACGCACCTGGCTTGCCACCTTGCCAAAGTCGTACAGCATCTGGGAAAGAGAGAGCACCAGCGATGGCGTAAAGCCATTATCGTCGCCGTCATGGGTATAGCCATTGTCCATACCGGCGTTAATTTGCGGGTAGTATTTCGATTTGGCGACGTCCACCTCTTCACTCTGTTGGTAGAGTTTTCCTACCGCTTCACTGATGGCCGGGTGCCAGGTGACGGCGCGGTTGACGGCATCGCCAAGCTGAAGCGTGCCGGGGGCGGCGTTGCCCGCCACAGGCGCCACGCGGCCATTCAGGGAGGGGAGTTCCTGCGTTTCGCGAAGTTGTCCGGTATTAATCATCGCCGCCGGATTAGCGGAGAGTGCGGGCACAGATATCAGGCAGCACGAGAGCCACCAGTAAGGCATCATCTTTCCCATGTCATGTCCCTAATAAAAAATAAGTACAGCTTTATTGTTTATGCCCGGGCGCAGTGCGCCCGGGTCAGGTACTACAGGTGCTATCAGGTCACGATGTGTTGCTGGTTAACTAACTCGTCGTAGGTGGTCTGGACGTTATCAAGCGTCACGAGCGTGGTATTGGTATAGGTGCTTCCTGTACCGTCACGGTCGATGGCGATCACGGTACTGCCATTGCTGTTCGTCACATGCAGGTAATTACCGAGCGTTGACGCACTGCCGTTCCAGCCCACCAGCAGATCGCCGATGTCAATTTTGTCTCCCTGGGCCAGCGAGAAGTTGGTCCAGTGATCGCCGGCGGTACTGCTGACGTTACCCGCGGTGGCGTTGCCTGCGGTGCTGTTCAGCACCTGATAAATCAGCGTATCGCCGTATGCGGTGCCGGTAATGACATCGTTATGCTCAGAACTGACGAACTGCGGCGCCATATTGATGGTCAGCGTGGCAGTGTCCGTATTGCCGTTGGCATCGGTGAGGGTGTAGTTGAAGACCTCCTTCGACGTGATGGTTGAGAGCGACACCCCGCTGTTGAGGGTGTAGGTGTAGTGGCCGTCTGCGCCAATCGACAGCGTGCCGTAATGACCCGTGACGTTGACCAGCGTGCTGCCGGTGTAAGGATCCAGCGTGGTGGTGGTGCCGTCGAAGCCGGTAATGGTCACGCGGGTATCGACCGACTGCAGCTGATCCATCGCCCCGGCGGAATTCGTACCGTCGAAGATATTGCCGTCAACGGTGTGGCCGCTGGTGGAGTCGAACTGGGTCAGCGAGTAGGTGGTACCGTTCACGCTCGGGGTGATGGTGATATTGCCCACGCTCAGCCCCGGTACGCTGCCGGTATAGCTCAGCGTATAGGTCCCGGCGTTCAGATCCAGCCCGGTCAGGGGCACGTCGATACTGCCGCCCAGCAGCGAGCCGCCGCTGAAGGAGCCGGTGCGGATAACACCGTTGGCATCACTGATCGTCCAGTTCACCGTCAGCCCGCCCAGCGCCAGCAGCGACGCGACGTCAAAGTGCAGCGACGCGCTATGCAGGGCGGTGTTCGGATCCACCACAAAGGTCCCGCTTCCGCTGCCCGTGGTGGTACCTAGCAACGAGGTGGTCCAGCTGGCGCTGCCGACGGTGGTGTCAGAGTAGGCCGAGGTATGGTGTACCGACGTGACACTCATCTCGGTGCTGACATCGTTCACCGCATCCATTGCCCGCGCGGTTGGGGTAATGTTGAGCGAGCCCGTATCTTTCGCGCCGTTTGGTGCCGTAATGGTATAGACGAAGGTGTCCGGCGTGCTGATATGGTCCGCACCCACGCCGCTATTCAGGGTGTAGGTGTACTGGCCGGACGAATCAATGGTCAGCGTGCCGTATTCTCCCTGAATGTCGGTTGTTCCACTGCTGTTAACCGCCACACCGTTCACTTCCGTCACCACCGTGCCATCCGGCACCGGATCGTTCGCCAGCACATCCCCCGTGGTGCTCTCCCCGATGCTGGAGACGCTGTAGACATGATCCTGCAGCACGCTCAGGGTGTAGGCCGTCAGCGCGGTGATCCCTGCCGCCGTATTGAGCAGGAACAGATACTCCCCGGCAGGCAGGTTCAGCGTCAGTTGCGAGGAGGTGCCGCCCAGCAGCGGCGCACGCAGCCAGCCCGGCTCAACGCGCATCTGCTCGAAGGTCTGGGTCGCGTTGTTGAACTTATAGACGTACAGGTCGAACACCGATGCCAGGGCAACGCCCCCCACGGAGGCCTGAATCGTCATGGTGCGGGTTGTACCTTCCTCCACGGTGTAGATGATCGGGTTGGTCATATCGTCCAGCAGGTTCAGCCCCAGCGTGTTGCCGAGATTGATCCCCACCAGGGTAAAGCCGCTTTGCGACGATGTGCCGTTATCGATGGCCTGGACGGTGGTGTCGAAGGTCAGGGAAGCCGCGTCGTCTACGGCGACAATGCCATTCGCCACGCTGCCCGAACCGAGCGACAGCACGAGATTTGCCGACGCGCTGACACCGTTATGGGTAATGGTGTAGGTGAAGCTCTCCGTGCGGCCAATCACCGCGGCACTGGTGTCGGTGAGGTTGTAGGTGTAGCTGCCGTCGCGGTTAATGGTCAGCGTACCGTACTGCCCCTGAATCACCGTGCCGTCGGCGTTAACGCTGGTGGTGACCCCCAGCGCGTTGGTCACGGCGGAGACGGTCGTACCTGCCGGGGCGTTATCGCTGCCTGCGGTAGGATCGGTATCCAGGATCACGTTACCGTCCAGGCTGGTGTCGCCCGTTACGGTGCCGGCGCTGGTCTCTTTCACCGCCACATCCAGGCTGGTGTACGAGCCGGTTGCCAGCAGGTTGGTGTTGTAGCTCAGCACGCGATACTGGCCATCAGCGAGCCCGGTCAGGTTCAGCGACACGCCGGTGGCCCCAAGGGTCAGCAGGTCGGCGAACTGCGGTTGTCCGGTATCCACGACGGTGGTCCAGGTGTTGTTGACGGTATCGAAACGCTGCACCACCAGCTCCAGGGTGTTGAGCAGCGAAAGTACCGCCCCCGTGGCGTTGGCATTGACCACAATATCCGCACTGCCGCCGCTGCCCACGTTGAACTCAACCTGGGCTGTATCGTTGCCCAGCAGGGTCAGCACGTTGCCTACGGCACCCACCAGCAGGAAGCCATAGTCGCTGTACTGGCTGTTGGTGACGGTGGCGGTGGTACTGAGATCCAGCTCTTCAACGTTATTGCTGGCAGAGAGCGGCACCACCGGCGCAAGGACCGAGCCCGGCTGCGAGGTGTTACCCGCCGCATCGGTGGCCGTGATCTGCAGCGTCTGGCCTTCGGTCTGCTTGTTGAGGAAGGTGTAGCTGTAGGCGCCATTGCTGTCTGCGGTGGTGGTCACCGTTGACCCGTCCGCGAGGCGGATGGTGACGGTGCTGCCCGCTTCCGCCGTACCGGTCAATACGCTGCCGTCAGCGTTAAAGGTCCCGGCAGGCGCGTTTGGCGCCGTCACGTCGACGATAACGGTTGTCGAGAGCGAGATCGGGCTGGTGCCGGCTGAGTTGGTTGCCGTGGCGGTAAAGGCGTGTGAGCCCTCGCTTAATGCCGGGGTCGTAAAACTCCAGTTACCGCTGGCATCCGCCACTACCGTACCCATCGACACGCCGTTGTTATACAGCGTGACGGTGGCGTTCGGCTGTGCGGTGCCGCTCAGGGTTGGCGTGGTGTCATCGGTGGTTTTACCGTTGGTCAGCCCTCCGGTAACGCTACCGACGTTATCGTCAATGTTGGCGATAACCGGTGCGTTTGGAATGTTGGTTGATGGCGCAACCACCGAGGCGCTGACGCCAGCGTTACCGGCCTTATCGGTCGCGTAGACCAGCAGGGCTTCACCGTTGGTCTGCGCCGTGGTGAGGGTAGCGCTAAAGTTGCCGTTACCGTCTGCCGTCGCGGTACCGAGCACCGTGCCGTTACCGCTGGTGATGGTGACGGTGCTGCCCGCTTCAGCGGTACCGGTGACCTGGGTTCCGTTAGCGATCACCTGCAGGCTGGTCGGTGCGCCCGGTGCCGTCAGGTCAACCAGGATTGTGGTCACGGTTGATGGCGCGCTGGTATTGCCCGCGGCATCGGTGGCGGTGGCGGTGAAGCTGTGCGAACCTTCCGTCAGCGTGGTGGTTGTTTGCGCCAGCGTCCAGTTGCCGTTGGCATCGGCGGTGACCGTGCCAACCAGCGTGCTACCGTCGTAGATACGCACCGTCGCATTGGCTTCGGCGGTACCGCTCAACGCTGGTCGGGTGTCGTTGGTCGGGTTATTGCCCGTCACCGGCCCGGTAACGCTGCCCACGTCGTCTACAATCGCGCTGATGACCGGTGCGGCTGGCGCGGTGGCATCCACGTTGATCACATACCCGGTGGTGGGTGCGCTGGCGTTGCCCGCCGCATCGGTGGCGGTAAACGTCAGGCTGTGCTGACCATCGCTGAGCGCCGGGGATGGCGTAAAGCTCCAGTTACCGCCGGTGGCGACAACGCTGCCAATCTGCACGCCGTTATCGAAGATTTTCACCGTCGCGCCCGCTTCCGCCGTCCCGGTGAGGGTTGGCTGCGCGTCGTTGGTCAATCCGCCATTGGCGACAGGCGTGGCGGCATTCCCGACGTCATCCACAATGCTGCTCAGCACCGGCTGCGCAGGCGGCGTGGTGTCGATGGTCAGGTTGAAGGTCGCTGACGGCGCGCTGGTGTTACCTGCCGCATCCGTCGCCTGAGCCGTAAAGCTATGTGGACCGGTTGCCAGCGTGGTGGTCAGCAGAATGCTCCAGTTTCCGCTGGCATCCGCGGTACCGGTGCCCACCAGCGTCGTACCTTCATAAATGTTCACCGTGGCAAACGGCTCGCTGGTACCGACGAGACGCGGAATGGTGTCGTCGGTGCTTTGTCCGGAGCTGACAGGGCCGGTGATCGTGCCCACGTCATCAACCGCCTGGCTGATAACCGGCGCGTTAGGCGCAGTGGTATCCACCACCAGCGTAAAGTCAGGCGATGCGGGGCTGACGTTGCCCGCCGCATCGGTGGCCGTGACGGACCAGGTGTGGCTACCATTCGCCAGCGCTGTGGACGGGGTAAAGCTCCACGCGCCGCTGCCGTCAGCCTGGGCGGTGCCGACCTGCTGGCCGTCCTGATAGACAGTGATGGTCGCGTTGGCCGCGGCTGTGCCGCTAAGGGTTGGGGTGGTGTCGTCCGTGCTCTGCCCGGAGGAGAGCGGTGTCTGAACGCTGCCCACGTTATCGCTCGCGGTCAAAATGGACGGCGCTGTCGGTGCGGAGGTATCCACCGTCAGGTTAATCGGTGCCGACGTGCTGCCGGTATTGCCTGCCGCATCTGTGGCGTTGAAGGTGATGGCATGTGGCCCTTCGGTGAGCGCGGTACCCGGGGTGAAGGTCCAGTTCCCCTGAGCATTGACGACCGCGGTGCCAATCTCGCTGCCATCAACAATGATGTGCACCGTGGAACCGACTTCGCCCGTGCCGTTGAAGGTGGGTTTTGTGTCGTTGGTGCTGTTGCCGCTGGTGAGCGTCCCGGTGACCGGACCGACATCGTCAATCACGCTGGTGACCACCGGCGCGGAAGGACCTGCGGTATCAACCGTGAAGACGAAGACCGGCGAGTTGGCTGAGACGTTACCGGCGGCATCGCTGGCGTTGATGCGAATGTTATAGCTGCCATCTCCCAGCGCCGGATTAGGGGTAAAGCTCCAGTTGCCGTTGCTGTCTACCGGTGCGGTACCGATCTCCACACCATTGTTCAGGATGTGGATGGTACTGCCGACGGCGCCTGTCCCGCTGAACGTTGGCGTGGTGTCATTGGTGACCAGGCCGGTGGTGAGATTACCGACGACCCCGCCCGCCACGTTGTCGCTGACGGTTTCCAGCACGGGGACCGTTGGCGCCGTCAGGTCAACCACCACGCTCCAGGCGTTTGACGACAGGCTGACGTTACCCTGCGGATCGGTGGCCTTGACGGTGAAGCTGTGTGGCCCTTCGACGAGGGCGGTCTCAGGCGTAAAGCTCCACGCGCCGGTACCGTCCGCCGTGACGATGCCAATCTGCGTATTGCCATCAAAGATCGTCACCACGCTGTTCGCTTCCGCCGTACCGGAGAGGGTAGGCGTTGCGTCGTTGGTGGTATTGCCGCTGACCACGGTCGTGGCGGTGTTGCCGACATCATCGGTGACGTTAACAATCACCGGTGTGGTGGAGCTGGTGTCAACCACAATAGTGAAGCCTGCCGATGGCGCACTCTGGTTGCCCGCCGGATCGGTCTCACGGATGGTCAGCTCGTTGCTTCCCTCCGCCAGCGCGGATGGCGTGAAGCTCCAGTTACCCGTCTGGCCGACCACGGTGGTGCCCAGCAGGGTGCCGTTGCTGTAAATGGAGATAGTATCGCCCGCCGTGCCGCTACCGGTCAGGGTTGGGCGGTTGTCATTGGTGGTCTGCCCGTCCGTGAGTGGACCGGTGCCTGGGCCGACATCATCAATAACCGCGCCAATGGCAGGCGCGTCAGGGGCGGTGAGATCAACAGTGACGGTCGCCACCGGCGAACGTCCGCTGGTTTCGCCATTCAGCGTGGCGGTGACCTCAAAGGTGTGCGCTCCTTCACCCAGCGGCAGAGCTGGCGTATAGCTCCAGTCGCCGTTTGCATCGGCGGTTACGGTTGGCAGCAGAACCTGCACGCCATCCTGATAGACAGTGATTATGCTGCCTGGCTCTGCTGTCCCGACAAGGGTCGGCGTGGTGTCGTTGGTGGTTTTGTCTTTCACATCGCCCGTAACCGGGGCCGTATCGTCGTTGATGACCGTAATGACGGGCACGTCCGGGAGATTCGGCAGCGTACCAGTGACGGTATAGGAGGCTTCAGGGCTGAGATTACCTGCGGCATCCGTGGCGGTGATGGTCAGCGCTGCGCCGTCCTGCTGGGCCGGGCTGAGCGCCACGGAGAAGTTGCCGCCGGAGACCACCCCGGTACCGATCACGTTACCGCTGGCGTCTGTAACGATAATGGTGGTGCCCTCTTCGCCGGTACCGGTCAGCGGCGTCCCCTGTGCGGCCACGCTGATATTGTCCGGCGCTGCCGGAAGCACGGTATCCACCGTGACGGCAAGCGGTGCAGAGTCTCCGGAAGCGTTACCTGCCGGGTCGACCGACGAGACGGTGAAGCTGTGTGGGCCTTCCGCCAGTGTGGTGTCGGCGGTCCAGCTCCAGGTACCGTCCGGCTGGACGGTGACCTGGACTGTGGATGGCGTACCGTCCACGCTAACAATCACGGTGGAGCCCGGCTCGCCGGTACCGTTGAGGGTTGGCGTACCGTCGCGGGTATAGAGCGTCCCGTTGGTGAGCTGGCTGTCTTCAACGCTGTTGATCAGCGGGATCTCAGGTGCAGTGGTATCGACGGTGACGGTAAAGACCGGGCTGAGTGCGCTGACGTTACCCGCAGCGTCGACTGCCGCAACGGTGATGTTCAGCGGGCCATCCGTCTGCGTGGGCAGGGTGAATGACCATTCGCCGTTAGCCACAACCACGCGTCCAAGCTCGACGCCATTGTTATAGACGATTACCGTTTCACCCGTCACACCGGTTCCGCCGACGGTTGGCGTGGTATCGGTAGTAACACCGCCATTCGGCTCACCGGCGATGGCGCCAATCACCGGGGTATCCGGTGCGAGGGTATCGACGGTGATGGTGATCCCCGTAGAAGGGGCAGAGACGTTACCCGCCTCGTCGGTGGCGGTAGCGGTAAATTCGTGGCTGCCCTCGTCAATGGCGCTTTCAGGACGCCAGCTCCAGTTGCCGTTGCCGTCTACCGTGACGGTACCCACGGCGGCTGGCGTGCCGCCATCAACGCTGTCGTAAATGGTAATCACATCATTTGGCGTGCCGGTGCCACTCAGTACCGGACGCGGATCGTTGGTGGTTTCGCCATCGGCAACCGGGCCGGTTATCTGGCTGACACTGTCGGTAATGACCGGGACCGCGGGCGCGGCAGGCGCGTCGGTGTCGATGGTGATAGTCACCGGCTGGGACGGGGCGCTTTCGTTACCCGCGCCGTCCTTGTTGGTGACGGTCAGGGTAATGTCATAGGTGCCGTTGGGCAGTTCGGCGGGTGGCGTCCAGCTCCAGTTGCCGTCGCCGTCCACCACGGCGTCACCGATTTTGTCGGTGCCGTTGTAAATCGTCACCGTATCGCCCGGATTACCGGTACCGCTCAGCGTCGGCGTGGTATCACGGGTGGTTTCCCCCGGGTTCAGCGACGTGGGTGCTGAGCCATCCGGGTTAACGGTGATGGCTGGCGTGTCCGGTGTGGCCGGTGCGACGGTATCAATCACCAGCTCGAACGGATCAGAAATCGAGGTATTCCCGGCGGCATCTGTGGCATGGATCGTCAGCGAATGCGGGCCGTCGGTGAGCGGCGTGGTAGGGGTAAAGCTCCAGCCGCCGCTGCCGTCGAGCGTTGCGGTACCGAGCAGCGTGGTGCCGTCATACACGGTGATGACCGTGCCATCCGGGGCGCTCCCCTGAAGTAACGGCTGGGTGTCATCCGTGGTATCGCCGCTGCTGAGCGGGCCTTTAACGTCTCCGGCGTCGTCGGTGACGGTTGCCAGCGTCGCGACCGGCGGTGGGGTGGTATCAACGGTAAAGGTAAATCCACCGGATACCGGGCTGGTGTTACCGGCGACGTCGGTGGCGATCGCGGTCAGGGTATGCGTGCCGTCGCCAACCGGCGTGGTGGGCGTAAAGGTCCACGCGCCGCTGCTACCGACCACCGCGGTGCCAATATCGACGCCATCCAGACGGATGGTGATCGTTGAGCCGGGTTCACCGGTACCGTTGAGCGTCGGCGTTGCGTCATTGGTGGTGTCGTTGGCACCCACCGGGCCGGTGCCTCCAGGGACATTATCGACAAGCTGGGTGATGGCGGGCGCATCAGGCGCCGTTCCGTCAATGGTAATGGTCCAGGCGTTTGAAACGTTACCGTTGCTTGATGTCGCCGTCAGTACATGGGCACCTTCGGCCAGCGGGGTGGATGGCGTAAAGGTCCACTGGCCAGATGATGGAACAACGACCGTGCCGAGGACGTCGCCGCCGCTATGGATGGTGATGGTCGAGCCTGGCTCCGCCGTGCCGTTCAGGGTAGGGGTGCGGTCATTGGTGATCCCATTCTGGCTGATGGGGCCTGTGACGCCGGGTTGATCATCCACCACAGAGAGGATATCGGGTGTTGTGTCCGGTGCGGTGAGGGACGCCGCCGGACTCTGGTTGCCCGCCGCGTCAGTGGCTACCACCGAAAGCTGCTCGCCGTTTGTTTGTGCAGGCGAAAGGGTCGCAACAAAGTTACCGTTGCCGTCAGTGGTGGCGCGGCCAATCACGTCGCCGTTGCTGTTGGTGATGACGATTTTGCTGCCTGGCTCGGCGGTGCCGGTAACCTGGGTTCCCACCGGGTTAATGGCAATAACGGGCAGCGCCGGTGGCGTGGTATCGACGGTAAAGTTTACTGGCTGCGATTCTGCGCTCTGGTTGCCCGCCGCATCGGTTTGTTTAATGGTGATCGAGTGCGGGCCTTCCGCGAGTGGGTTGTCTGGCCTGAGACTCCAGGTGCCGTTTGGCAGCACGGTGGTTTGCCCAATCAGCACACCGTTGTCATAGACCTGGATTGTGCCGCCAGGCTCTCCCCGTCCCGCCAGCAGTGGTTCAGAGGAGTCGGTGAACTGGCCTGCGGTAATTGCGCCTTTAATGGCCCCGGTCTCATCGCTCAGTACAATCGCCGTTGGCGTTGCCGGAGGGGTGAGATCCACGGTGAGGGTGAATACCGGAGAGGCGGGTCCGGTGTTGCCAGCGGCATCGGTTGCCCGGACGGTGAACTGGTGGGTGCTTTCACCCAGATTGACCGATGGCGTGAAGGTCCACGTGCCGTTGCTGCCGGTGACCGCCGTGCCAATAGCGACAGAGCCGTCATAGATGGTTACGGTGGAGCCTGGTTCGGCGGTGCCCGAGAGCTGAGGACGCGGATCGTTAGTGCTGCCTCCGCTGCTTACCGTTCCTTTGCCGGGATCAATATCGTCCGTTGCGCTGCTAATGGTGGGCGCGCCGGGCGCAACCGTATCGACAACAAAACTGACGGCAGCGGATGCCGGGCTGGTATTGCCTGCCGCATCGGTCGCGGTTGTGGTAATGGTGTGGCTACCGTTGCCGAGATCGGTGGTGGGGGTAAAGCTCCAGCTACCTTTAGCATCCACCGTGGTGGTGCCAATCTGCTTGCCGTTATCGTAGAGAGTGATGGTGCTGCCTGGCTCGCCGATACCGCTGAAGGTCGGGCGGGCATCATCGGTGCGCTGGCCGTTTTCCAGCGGGCCCGCTTTGTCGCCGGCATCGTCATTTACCAGCAGGATGTCCGGGGCATCCGGCGCGGTGGTGTCCGGAGCGGTTACGGTCGTGCCCGGGCTGGTATTCCCGGAGGAATCCGTCGCGGTGGCGGTAATTTGTTCGCCGTTAGTCAGCGGCGTCCCCAGGTCGATGGTAAATTTACCGTCGCTGCCGGTTTTGCCGGTGCCGATGACGTTGCCGTCGGCGTCTTTCAGCGTGATGGTACTGCCCGGTTCGGCGGTACCGGAGACGGTTTTACCATCCGGCGAGAACTGCAGGCCGGACGGCGCATTCGGCGGAGTGGTATCCGGATCGGAAGGGTTTGTCGGCGTGCCGGGGTTGCTGCCGTTGTCATCATCGTCATCCCCACCGCCGCCACCGCCGGTGCTTGCCGCCGCCGCGATGCCACCCGCGGCGACAATGCCACCCAGTACCCATGGCCAGATGGCCGCGCCGCCTGCATCACTTCCGGATGCGGCAAGCAGGACGTCAGTGGAGGCAATAGATTCATAGGTGGCCGCCCCGGCGGGGTCCTGAATCCACCACAGCGCTCCCTCACTGTCCTGCAGTACCAGCTGGCTCGCCCCTTGCGCATCGGTGACGAAGAAATTTTTAACGGTAATCACCTCGCCGGAGTGTAGCGTGATCACCAGATCGTTACCGTTGCGGGCGAAGTCAGCGACATTGGCTCGCTCTACCTTAAGCTCAACGATAGAGGAATGGCTCAGCGTAACCTGAGTGCCTTCCGTGGTGGTTTCCACACCCGTAAGTTTCGATATAACAGAGATTTGGCTCATTTAGTGAGTACTCCAGCAGAGTTATCGTTAACGGCGAGCAAGATGAGCCATCTCTGTTAAGGGTAAAGCGCGCCCCCGGCGGAGTAACTGTTATTTAAAACAGCGCTCACCGTATTTATTTTCAGCGCGAACGATGCCCGCCAGAATGCAGAGTGGCAACATCAGAGCGAATCTATTTATTTGAGAAAAACTATCAACAATGTGATTTTGTCTTTTATATAACCTTGTATTTAATAGAGGAATTAATCCGGGACGGTATGAAAATGATATAGTCAGAAAAGTCTGGATATGCAAATTAAGCTTTAGTAAACATGGCGCAAGGATGTGAAGAGGGCATTGCTTTATAGATTTTGTTTATAATTTAAAATTTGTAAGCCATTGATTGTGTGCGATTAGTTCATTTTTGATGAGTCGGTTTTTTATGCGTTTTCGCCGCGGGAAAATAATTGGTAGGTGATAACTTTAATCGTATTCTGGCATTGATTGTTTATGGTTGCTTAATTGCGGTTTAAGATAGGGTAATGTTTTTGATGTAAGATATATTATATTTATTCGCATTTTAAAAATATTCTTTTACAGGGTTAAATTTTCTGCTAGCAGGCGATATTTAATAGAATGGTGAGGGGTAAAATACGCCTGACTTTATTTGAAGCAGTAAAAAAGGCCGCGCAGGCGGCCTTTTTATCTGTGTGACGGTTACTCAGTGACTTTCTTTTCCAGCTCGCTGGCACCTTCTTTGGTTTTGTTCCAGCCTTTCTCAGCACCTTCTTTGGTGGCGTCCCAACCCTTCTCGGTGCCTTCTTTGGTTTTGTGCCAGACTTTCTGTGAGTCTTCGCTGACCTTGCTGCCAAAGCTTTCGCTTTTTCCTTCTGCAGCATGTTTCTGTTTCAGCTTCAGCTCTTCACCTTTGTTCTGCTCTTCGTGCAGTTTTTGCTTCGCTTCGTTGGCGTTAGCATTCGCCGCGGCGACGGTATCATCAGTTGCATGTGTGGTCGCAGCAAATACTGGAGAAGCCAGCAGAATGGCAGACAATGCGATAATTGTTTTTTTCATAATATCCTCATTTACGTTATCGGTTATGAGCGTGATTCAGCATGTCACAGACAAAGCGAAGCGGCTTTAGGAAAAAACTGTAAAAGGGTGGAGGCCATGACGGCGCTATTTCATGCGAAAGGCTAACCGAACGTGAGATATCCAATCTCAGCCAGTGCTGCCAGCGTCAGTAGAATAAAAAATACTATGGTGAAGGGTCTGTACATCGCTCTCTCCTTGTTTGCGCAAATTTCATCCGTGTTTTCCTGGTATGCTCCCGCCCGATGTTATTAGGGGCAACGTTATTATCTCCGGGGCAGCGAAAATAATCATGGATGCCGCTCACAAGTTGTAAGACGGCATTTTATTAGTCACCGTGATTAAATATTTTCCAGGTCGATACCGCGCGTGTTGGGACCAAAAATACCAATGGTGAGCATAACAATCAGCATACTGATCACAATAAAGGCAATGACCGCCGTTGAGCCGCTATATTGCAGTATCAGACCGATAATTATACTGCTGAAGACAGTGGATAAACGGCTAAAGGAGTAACAAAAGCCGACCGCTCGCGCCCGGATACGGGTGGGGAAAATCTCTGACTGATAGGAGTGGTAACTGTAAGTCAGCCAGGCATTGGACCAGGTAATAAAAAAGCCGCAGGCAATGAGCAGCAGTGGGTTGCTCTGAAACGCAAACAGCGAACCAAAGATGACCGTGGTCAGACAGGACAACACGATTTGCCATTTATTTTCCATTCGATCGGCATAGCGGCTGCAGATAAGCGCGCCGAGAGGATAGGCCAGGGTGATGAAAAAGGCGTATAACAAACTGTGCGTGACCGATGTCCCGCTGCCGGACAGCAGGGCGGGCAGCCAGTTTCCGAAGCCAAAAAAGCCAATCGCCTGAAAGATATTCATCACCACCAGCATCGCAACCCGGCCACGGTAGCGCGGAGACCAGATATCTTTAAACCTGCCCTTGAGTGAACCCTGTTCGTTGTGCTGCCCGGCGCGGAGAGGGAAATCCGCCTGTTCGCCGCTGCCGCAGCGCTTCTCCATCTCCTGCATGACGGTTCTCACCTCATGAAAGCGCTTTTGCTGCAGCAGCCAGCGCGGAGATTCCGGCAGCCCCTTGCGTACCAGCCAGATAATGATGGACGCCAGCGCGCCAGCGATCACCACGAACCGCCATCCGCTCAGGCCAAACCACATCTGCGGCACCAGCCACCATGACATCAGCGCGACGGCAGGAACCGAGAGAAACTGAATGAAAAAGGCGAAAGCAAAGGCGCGGGTGCGAAGGTGAGCAGGTACCCATTCTGTCAGATAGGTATCAATGGTGACCAGTTCAACGCCGAGGCCGATGCCTACCATAAAACGAAAAAAGATCACCCATTCTGCCTGATGCTGAAACGCCATGACGAGGGAGAACAGCCCGTACCAGAGCAGGGCATACATAAAGGTCGCGCGTCGGCCAATGCGATCAGCATAGGGGCTGAGCAGGCTGGCACCGATAAAAAGCCCCAGAAAGGTCGCGGACGCAAACGCGGCCTGGTCGGCCATACCGAACACGCCCTGCTGGCCGGTGTGGAAGATGCCATCAGCAATGAGACCGGCGCTGATGTAGCCTGTCTGAAACAGATCGTAAAGCTCAAAAAAACCGCCAAGGGACAGCAAGGCGATGAATCGCCAAAGTCCGGCGGAAGCCGGTAAGGCATCGATCCTTGCCGCAAGATCGTCCTCGC
This sequence comes from Enterobacter sp. 50793107, assembly GCF_001463365.1. NCBI lineage: Bacteria > Pseudomonadati > Pseudomonadota > Gammaproteobacteria > Enterobacterales > Enterobacteriaceae > Enterobacter > Enterobacter sp. 50793107. The sequence continues at coordinate 51,222 of NZ_LNII01000010.1, forward strand.
GGATGGGGTTTTGTGCCCCCCACTGTGTTCCTGAAACTATGCATTCACTCACGGTTAACCCTCTCGTAACATTCACCCTGAGTCGTTATGCTAGAGGGAAATCAGCGGATTTAAATTTTTAATTCGTATTCAGAAGCAATAAATAAAGCATAAAAAACCAGATATTTTTCTTTTAGTGCGTGGATATTCACCCTCTGAGTTAACCCATTTTTCGAAGAAAATATATTCTTGTTACGCGGTGAAAAATAGCCGTGCGGCGCTGCGGAGTTATTATCGAACCGGGGCAGAACGACAATGCTGGAAAATTTTCACTTGACGATAGCAAGGACTTTTGCCACTAATTCTCGGGTGATGTTTGCTGACCTGGTGCAGATTGTAGAATGGAAAACATCGAGAATTTAATTCCGATGGTGGTTTTCGCGCGTGTCGTCGAAACCCTGAGCTTCACCGAGGCCGCACTCTCTTTGGGAATGTCGAAGTCATCAGTTAGCCGGGATATTTCAACGCTGGAAAAACGTATTGGTGCAATGCTGCTTAAGCGCACCACCCGGAAAATAGAGATTACGGAGCTGGGGCTGAGCTACTATCAGCACTGCTTCAAAATATTGAATGAACTGCGCGCCGCAGAACGCTTTATACGGGATTATTATGAGGAACCAGCGGGGACAATAAAAATACTTGCCCCGGTGACGTTCGGAAAAGAGTATGTTGTGCCAGCATTAAATGCGTACTTAGAACGAAATATTATGGCCAACGTCGATCTCGATTTATCGGATAAAGCGGTGGATATCAAAGAGAGCCAGTACGATCTCTCTATCATTGTGGCGCAGGACACGCCAACCCATGAGCACACCAAATTTTTATGCTCCATCCAGTGGGGGCTTTATGCCACCCCTGACTGTATCGCCCGGATGCGTCCTGTCCTGACGCCGGGCGATCTCCCGGCCCACAACTACATTCTGTTTCGCGGTGTGGCGCGTACGGTTTCGCTGCCGTTCAGAAAAGAGAAACAGAAGGTCAATATTGACGTTCATAGCCGCTTCAGAAGCAACAACAGCGTGGCGCTGATCAGCATGGCGCTTTCCGGCCTCGGCATTGCTTACTTGCCCAATTACATTGCGCGAGAAAGCCTCGCCACCGGGAAACTGGTCCGGCTTTTACCCGGCTGGCAGATGGATGAATATAAAGTGTGGCTACTGTCCAAAAATAAAAACACGATGACCTCAGGCATTAAACGCTTTAGCGACGAACTTCAGCAGCTGATCGCCGGGGCCGAGGTCAAAGCAGGCTACTGATATCCAGCTCGCCATGACGCAGGATCGAGACTTTGTCATCCAGCAAAGAGATATGCGTGGTGGCGGTACGGCTGGGGTTTTTGCAGTTGGACGGGACAACCAGATCGACACAGTCTCCCATGTCTTCCCGGGCGAGCGTAAAACTGACAAGATCGCCCCCATCCTGGGGATACCCTGCCGGGATCACCACCAACGGCCTGCCTAACCGGCTGATGATGGTTCGCATCTGACTGTTTTTCACGCAGACGACCGGGAGAATATCGCCTGCGCCGGGAAGAAAATCGGCGCGCTGTTTCTTTCGCAGGCTGATTTTAAGGGTGCCGGGCCAGCAGGCCCGGCTGAGCATTTCAATTTTGCTTCTTTGCCACGGGCTGACATCCACCCATTCCCATATGTCCGCCAGTTCGCAGAAGCAAAACGTCATCTCTCTGGTACAGGGCGATCTTTTTAACAGCGTCAGTTTTTCCACGGCATCCGGGCTGTAAGGATCGGCTGCCAGGGCAAAGTGGGTATCGGTAGGGATCAGGATGATCCCGCTATTACGCAATACGGTAATGGCCTTGTCTATAAATGACATGATTATCGATATCCCTGTGACGCGGTTAAACCCAAAAATTAATAGTAATCGCCGTGGCGATAGTCCCAGGTATTAAACTGGGCGGACATGAAATTAATAATTTTATTCACGTCGAGACCTTTGCGAATTAATACCGGGCAAGGAGTTACTTTTCTGGCACTACCCTGTTCAGGGACCAGTTTCCCTTCGCTGTCCACCATGGACACCATCACGCCTTGTTCATAGCGACTCTCCTGGGTCTCATCAGGCTGAATAGACTTAACGTACTCGTTGGCACAAATAATTAAATCTGCACGCGATTCGATGCGTTCCCCAATGAATTCCACCATGCCGCGGTTGCCTTTTCCTGACGGATTCGCCGAGCTGGCAAAAGAGAATTTCTGATGATTTTCCCACAGATCTTTAGCAATCATTTCGCCGGGTTTGCCAAATTTAATCACGAAGCAGCTGGTTTTTCTGCCGTCCATCATCAGCTCTTTGAGGCCGTTATCGGGTAATCTGGCGATGGCATCTTCTCGCCACGGTAAAATACAGCCCAGTAATACGTCTGCATCCCAGTGGGCCTGATAAAATGCCTCGATTTCCGGGTTCATCTCCGCCAGCGATTTCAGCTGTTCCATACTGCCGCACAATACCACGCCGGGTTTATTACGGTTTCGCTGTTTGGCTTCGAATTTTCTCTCCAGCCCCTCTTTATCTGAGGTCATAATGATATAACCCACTTTCGTAGGGCAAACAATCATTCCGCCTTCAGCCGATAATACGTTAATCGCTTCCGGCTGAACCTGACCATTCCACGCGACTTTCTTATTCATCATTCAATTCTCCCTGCACCGCACTGGTGTCATAAATTTAGGGAAAGGATGTCGCGTAATAAGAGGCTTCGCAATCAGCAGAGAAATTTTCACCGCATTGTTTCAGTGTTGGAACAATATCGCGTTATTCCTGGGCAATATGCCGGGTTGGTTAATTCTGTTACCGGTTTTGCTTTCAATCGGTTACCAATAGAACAACCCACCGGTAAATACCGATTTTCAAACAGAGGTTAACGCTATGAAAGTATCTATTGCAGGTTTAAGTGACTACGCTTTTCTCTCCAAAGCGAACGAATATCATAATTTTGGGGGGAATGGCGATAATGTCTCGCCCGCCTTGTCCTGGGAGAATGTCCCGCAGGGAACCAAAAGTTTTGCCGTAACCGCGTACGATCCTGATGCGCCAACGGGCAGCGGTTTCTGGCACTGGGTGGCGTATAACATTCCTGCCAGCCTGACCGGGCTTGCGGCAGGCGCGGGAAACCCGGCGAACACACCCGACATCAAACACGCCAACTCCGATTTTGGTGCGCCTGGCTACGGCGGTTGCTGCCCGCCAGAGGGCGATATTCCGCACCGCTATATCTTCACCCTGCACGCCCTGAGCTGCGATGACCTGGGCGTGACGCCGGATCTGCCAAACGCGGTGATACGTTTCCTCATCAACATGCATACCCTTGAGAAAGCCAGCGTCGTCACGCTGTATAAGCGTTAATGAGGCGTGTGTGATTAACCGATTCAGAGCGGTTTTCGCCCGGCATAGCCTGCTCAAATGGGGCGTGGCGGGTGGCGTGCTGGTGGCCATTGTTCTGCTGTTTTTTGCGGGAATGGGGGTCTCCAGCAAGGAGGCCTTTATCAATGGCCGAATATCCACGGTGCTCTCCCCGCTGCCGGGACAGCTGGTGCTGGCGAAGAACATCGCGCCGGGACAGGCGGTCCGGGCCCGGCAATCGCTGGGAAATGTGGTCACCACGCAGGCGAACGACCAGATCCCCGGCCTGGTGGCCCAGCGCAGCGCGCTGGAGATCCAGCTTGCTGAACTCGACAAGCAAATTTCGGGGATCGATCAACGACTGCAGGTTTATCAGCAGCAGCGGCAGCAGTACCTCGCCGAGAGCAGGATGCAGCAGCAGTTAGGTGAGAAACAATCGGCTGCCACGTTTGTACAACTGAAGGAGGAGCTGAGCGCAATTACGGCGCAAACTGCCTTCTCCCGACAGCAGCTTCAGCGCTATGAAAATCTCTACCAGCAGCGTTTCATCAGCCGCATGGAGTATGAAGAGCGTAAGAACAACACCCGGGTGTTGCAGGCCAGCCAGGAGGCGAAAGCAGCCGAGCTGCGTCAGCGTTTACTGGACGTGAATGCCGCCAAATCCGGCCTTCAGCTGACAGGGCCAAGAACGCTGGATGCGCCACAGCAGAATCAGCGCGATATGTCGCTCACAATCGAGAATATGCAGCAGGAGAAGCTACAGCTGATTGCCCGCAAGCAGGCAACGACGCAAAGCATTCAGGAAGTCGCTGCGCTCCTTCACTCCCGTCAGCAGGCGGCGCTCAACAGCAGCACGGACGGCGTGATCTGGGACGTGACGGAGGAGAGTGGTGCGAGCGTTCAGAACGGCACCCCGATTGTGCGCATTCTGGATTGCCGCACCCGCTGGGTAGAGGCGTTTTTTGATGAGGCTGACGCCGGCAGTCTGCGCCCGGGGATGGCGGTAACGGTGCGTCTGACCACCGCATCCGCCACGCGCTGGAAAGGAACGATAAGAACCCTCCGCGCAGGGAGTGGACGCGTGGCGGTCGGGGAGAGGGACGTACAGCCCCCGCCTGAAATCGCGCGCCGGCAGTTGCCCGTGAAAGTGCTGACTGCACATATCGATATCGACTGGAAAGACGTGCCGGATCCCGCCAGTTTCTGCCTCGCGGGCCGTAGCGTAACCGTCAACATTTAAACAGGAAAAGAGATGCAGCATATACACAATACGGTCGCCGCCCTGAAGCGCGGCGAGGTGGTTCTGGTCCCCACGGACACGAATTACGCCCTGGCGGCAGACCCGTGGAACATTGACGCCTGCCAGAAAATTTACGATCTCAAAAAACGCGAACGACAGAAACCGCTGACGCTTTTCGTCGCGGAACCGGCGCAGGCATGGGATTACATCGCCGTCGATAAGGTCCAGCACCGCGCTGCGCTCGACAAACTGATTGGTGCCATGCCCGGCGCGCTGAATGTGGTGGTTCCGGCATCGGACAATGTGCCGCAGAACCCGTATCTGAAGCCGGAATCCATCTCTCTGGTGTGCAATCATCAGAGCGTGTTGCGAGAGGTGATTGCGCTGTTTGGCCGCCCGCTGGGGATGAGTTCTGCCAATCTTTCCGGCGTGGAGTCTGACTACCTGATCGACATTGATGCCGCCCGCCAGACGTTTGGCGACCGTGTGGGCTATATTCTGCCCGCAGCCCAGCGTCCGGTGACAACGGTCTCCAGCACCATCGTCTCGTTACTGGAGAAGGAGATTAAAATCCTTCGTGCGGGAGATATGGATATTATGGCGATGCTGGCGTCATGACGACGCGCCGGTTACATCCCGGGTCTGGCAACCATGGCCTGTTCCTGGCCTACCGTATTATTTCCCGTTGCTATTTCCATCTTCCCGTCTTGCTGCTCTATTTCTGGACAATAGACATGGGGATGTACCGGATTATTTTCCTGCTGGCGCTGTATGGATTGACCAGCACCTTCAGCAGCGGCATACCCGGCTGGCTACTGCGCTTCTTGTCATCCAGACAGACGGTGATTGCAGGCGAACTGATGAAGGCGCTGGGAATGGCGCTGATGCTCTGGAGCACCCGGCAAAGTGAGGTTAACCTCTCTCTGCTGGTGGTGTCGCAGCTGCTTGGCGGCGCGGGATTTACCATTGCGCTGACCACGGATGCTGCCCTGCTGCGCCAGCTCACCGCAGGCGATCAGCACCGGTTTATGCAGATCCAGACCACGTCGCAAAGCGGGATGTTTATTGCCACCCTGATCGCCGGATCGCTGGGGAGTATTCTGTTTGACTACAACCCCCAGTGGCCGTTTATCGCCGCCATTGTGGTGAGCGTTATCTCCGCCGGATGCGTGGCGTTGATTCGTGTGCAGGAGGCAGAGCCCGAAACTGCCCGGCCTGTTGAGCGGGTCTCTTTTTCGCCCAGAGGGGACCAGCTCTTCTGGATACTGTTCTATTCCATTTCACGCGCTTTTACGCTGGCGCCGTTCATCGGCTTTATCCCGTTCTACTTTATTATGGTGAACGTCGACCCGCTGCTTTTCGGTGCCGTGCTGAGCTGCTTTACACTCTCGTCCTGGGGGGCGATCAAAATAGCCGGGCCGTTTATCGCACGGTTTGGGGTAACGGCGTTACTGGCGACGACAAGCCTTTTTATGACGGCGGCGCTGGGGCTTTTTGCCAGCAATGAATGGCTTGCAGCGAGAGGCATGGACTATTTTGTCTCCGGGCTGCTGGCGCTGGTGCTGCTGGGGTTTGGCTCCGGGACGATCCGGCCCGTCACGCTTGCTAACCTCGATCTCTCTGCCAATACCCCGGATGAACGTATGCGCGTGTTCGGGCGCATGGAGCGTGATTTCGGGCTGGCCAATGCTTTTTTACTGGCCGTTGGGGCGTGGCTGCTGGTGAGCCGGGACTTTTCCACGCTGATGCTGATCTTCTGCCTGATCTATATTCTGGTGGTATGCATATCTGCACTGCTTTACTTAAAGAATTTGCGCAGCGGGGAGCACAGTTCCACCTGAGGAACAATTCATACGCAAAATGAAACTAATCTGACGAATAACGGATTCCCGTTGAAAGCCCCTCCTCTGTACGGTGTAATTTCCCCATCAGATAAAGAGGAGAGAAAAATGAATATTCACGAAACTGATGATTATGCGTCGGTAAATATAAAGCCGGGGATGACGTTAACCGAAAAAATAATCGCCAGAGCCAGCAAGAGATCGCATGTTTCACCGGGTGAAGTGCTTTTCGTGAATGTTGATGTATTAATGTCCCACGATCCCTGCACGCCTGGCGTCGCCAGCGTATTTAAAAAAGAATTTGGTGAAGAGGCAAAAGTCTGGAACCCGGATCGCTTTATTATGATCCCTGACCACTTTGTTTATTCCGCCGACCCGCAGGCGAATCAAAATATTCGGGTAATGCGGGAATTCGCAAAAGCGCAAAATATTACCCATTTTTATGATGTGGGCACCCCGGACTATAAAGGCGTGTGTCATATCGGCCTGGCGGAAGGGGGACACACCCGGCCGGGAGAGGTGTTGTTGGGGACCGATTCTCACACCGTGACCGCCGGGGCCTTTGGCACCTTCGCCATTGGCGTGGGGATCACCGACGGGGCGTACGCCCTGGGTACGGGGGAGATCCCGTTGATGGTTCCCGCCACCATAAAAGTGAATTACTACGGTAAAAAAGCGAAAAGCGTTCAGGCGAAAGATTTAATTCTGGTGTTAATGAAAGAGCTGGGCGTGGAAGGGGCGACCTATAATGCCATCGAATTTACCGGCAACGTCATCGATGAATTATCGGTCGAAGAGCGAATGACGATGTGCAATATGGTTGTGGAGTGCGGGGCTAAAAACGGCATTATGGTGCCAAACCAGGCCACGCTGGATTACCTGGCGACCAGAACCACCGTCCCGTATTCCGTGGTGACGCCTGATGAAAATGCGCATTACGTCCGCACGATTGATATTGACGTCTCGGCATTAACCAGCGTGATTGCGCGGCCACACTCCCCGGATAATGTGGTGGCAGTGGCACAGCTGGAAAATATTGCCATTTCGCAAGCCTATATTGGCTCCTGCACGGGCGGTAAAACGGATGATTTTATCGCTGCTGCGGAAATACTGTGGCAGCGCAAGGTGGCCATCCCAACCTACGCCGTTCCCGCGACCAAAGAGGTTTTTCATAATCTGATCACCACCCAGGTCAAGGGCCGATCCGTGTATGAAATTCTGACCCGGGCTGGCGTTAAATTATCTTCTGAACCCGGCTGCGCGGCTTGCTGTGGCGGGCCAGCGGACACCTTTGGGAGAGTCAGGGATCCGATAAGCGTGATCTCCACCACCAACCGTAACTTTGTGGGGCGGATGGGAAATAAAGGCGCGATGATTTATCTGGCCTCTCCTTATGCAGTGGCTGCTGCGGCAGTGACAGGTTTTATTACTAATCCAGAACGGTACTTAACTAATGACTATTAATAACGTAATGCGCGGTACAGTTTATGTGTTAGGCGACAATATCGATACCGACCAGATATTAACGGCTGAATATTTGAAAATTAACCCGGCCTCTGCCGAGGGGCGTGAAGAGCTGGCAACGCTTGCCATGTGCGGACTGCCGGAAGGGGCGCTGCCGTTTATCAATCCGCAGACGCAGCGAGCAGGGTATGACTTTATTGTGGCCGGGAAAAATTTCGGCTGTGGCTCATCGCGCGAGCATGCGGTGGTGGCTCTGGGGGCATCCGGCGTGAAGGCCGTCGTCGCCCAGTCGTTCGCCCGCATATTTTTCCGCAACTGTGTATCCACGGGGCAAATCATGCCCGTCACGCTGAATGAAGGCTGTGATATCCGTGCGCTGAAAACGGGGGATACCATTGAAATCGATTTAGACGCTCATCAGATTGGTACTGCTGATGGGATTCTGAAAACCGCTCCGGTAGGGGAACTTGCGAACATTGTCGCCGCCGGTGGCTTGTTCGCTTACGCAAGGCAAACAGGAAAGATTTAATCCAATACAACCATAAGACTCAAAACAAGACGCCTTACTTTCTCAGGGTGCAGCGTCTGTTTTGAGCGTACATAAGGCAATCAAACTATGATCACCCAGCTAGAGTTTAACGATCTTCAAAAAGATGAGCTATCAAAACTTATCAGCCGTGTCACCATCAGCCCTTATACAGACTACAAACTCTTCAAGCAGTCCATCACCGAACTCATTGAAAATGGTCTGGTGCCCACTTTTTTTGTTCAGGCCTGCGAGCGCGTCAGGCAAGAGCGCAAGGATCAAGGCATTAACGCGCATTTATTAAAAAACGTACCACTCGACACCATCATTCCTGAATTTGATCAGTCCAATCCCGTTAACGATAAGTACGCTAAAAAGCTCACCTTTGTAGGAGAGGCCCTGCTGGAGCTGTTCGCTCAGCTCACCGACTCACCGTTACTGGCCTACCGTACGCGCAACAACGGTGATTTTTTCCATGATGTTTATGCCGACAAAAAATACAGCAACACACAAACGCAAAAAACGGACGGCGAACTTTATTACCACAACGATCGCACCGCTCACCCGGTACGTGCTGATTTTCTCAGTTTATTAGGCATGCGTTGCAGCGAAGAAAACCTGATTTTTACCGGCTACCTGGACGGTAAAGCGATTCTGGATAATTTAAAGGCTGAATCCCAGGAGTGGTTACGCAAGCCACTTTTTATTACCCCTTTTGATGAATACTCTCGCGACTCGAACGCCAGCCAGATTGATTCTGAGCTGCATCCGATCCTGGAGAATATTCATACTTTCCGTTACTACGACACACGCACAACGTATTCTCCGGATGCGCCAGCAGAGGCGATCAAAGCATTAATTGACCTTAAGGTGGCCATCACCAAAGCGGCAAAAGGCCGCGTTGCTATTAACAAAGGCGACCTGTTCTCCTTCGCCAATCAGGACTCTTTACACAACCGGGAAATCATCCAGGTGAGAGATCCCTACTCTGCGGAAAAACGCTGGCTGCTGAAAACATACAGCTTCCGTAATCCCGAGGTGATGAATATGTATCACAACTACTTCGATGCCGATCTGCCGGGGTTTGTGGTCGCCGAGTAAGGGTGACCTTGCTGGTATAAAAAAGCCCGCATGCCTGAGGTGTGCGGGCTTTTGTTTTTGCGGGAAGACCTGTGCTATTAACATTCTTTGGTTATCATCTCGCTTTATAACTTATTACATGCCTTTATCAAGCTCAGCGGATAGCCTGTTAAGTTCCTTGCTGATGTGTTTGCGCCGTTGTTTTAAAAGTACCCGGGCCGGAATGATGCGTTCGATAATTGTCGGCTTTCTGTTCAAATACGCTGTCACAAGCCGTTTGATGTCTTTTTCTGACCAACCGTCCATCACCGGCGTTGGGTTGTAAAGCAGGTTAGCCTGTAGAGCAGGGGCGACTTCCTCATCCACAATTCTGAAGATCTCTTCCCGGTTTAATCCGGATTTTTTCAGCACCTCTGCCATCCATTGATAGTCATACTCCTGGAGTTCGCGCCCGGTAAAAAGTTCTGATAAGGCGTGCCAGACGGGGACGCGGGCGAGCAGTTCTGCGTCAGTTAAGGTGAGTATTCTGTTAAATAATGGCTTCAACTTATGTTTTCCGGCGTGGGAGTGGCAGAAATCGCTATGTATTTTTTCAGGCCTGACTTCCGTTTAACACCTTTCGGGTCGGAAATAAAAGGGAGGTGCAAGCGAGGTGAATCTGATATCTCCACTGCCCAGATATAATCCCCAATAAACCTGAAATTCACGCTATCGTCAGTGATCTGGAGGTCAGCAAAACTTCCTGTCGAGTATTCATTACCTAAACGAACAATTTCTTTAAGCCCGTCATGCACGTCGATAAGGGCAATGGTCAACGATTCCTCGAAAATGACGTCGTCTGTCAGAAACAGGATATAACGCTGGTCATTAACCTGAACCGCAGCTTCCAGTATGTGCCCGGGAACGAGAATACCCATGCTTTCGCCATTGAGCATGACGTCACACTGAGCCTGGGTTAGCTCGTTCGCTTCGCGGGTTAATATCAGAGAGAGTGATTGAACCTGCTGCATCATTAATTTCGGGTATGTTTCCATGTCTGGACTGGAAGCGTTCTGTGACAGTGGATTTGCTAAGAAGAAAACATAAGCTTTTGATGGTTTACTGGCAAACAAATTTGCCTGGCTGTAGAGCTGTTCATGTTACTGAATTTATCACTAGAGAGCCGCATTCGGGGGTTGTAGTTTTTTTTTTCTGAGATCTCGGTATACTGGCTCCGCTTAGAAGGAAGGGGAATGACGTGGCGATATCGGAAGAAGTGTTACTTAAATCTGGTTTTACAAAAGAAGAGCTTCAAAAGCTTAAACGCTATGCGGATACGCAAAGTACTACATTGGATATTTTGCTTCCTGCTCTTTCAAATCGATTTAAAGGGATTGTCATTCTTTCAGCCATACTTATCGTTCTGTTCATCCTGGCAGTGTGCTTCGCGTCCCCAGAAAATATCATCTCATCAGGTGTAGCTGTACTGTTTATCTTTGGTATCTTCTGCTGGATGACCCCCCTCAAGTTAACTTATAAAGCCTGGCGGTTTAGGAAGGATTATCAATAGTCAGTAAGTCGAAAACGATTTTTGCGTTTATGCCATATCCGATGATTTTCATAGTTAGTTTTGGCCGACTCATTGAGTCCATTTTTCTGTAAAAATCTGAGCGCATAAAATAAAACAGGCGCCAGGAGCCTGGTTTTCGAAGTAAACCGAATACGCTGTACGCATTTGCAGCAAGACTTACCGTTTTATAGGCTGCCAGACCTGTTTCACTGCGAAATCCCATAAACTCCGCTACTGACATCGCTGTGTCAGCAACAAACCCTTGTGACCCAGGTTTGTTCAGTAATTGATTATTTACTTCTCTGGATACGGTATTTGCCGCATCAATCACTAATGTGGCACCCAACAAGACCCCGACAGGTGTCATTGAACTAGCAAGGATCAATCCACCTGCGGCTTGTAAACCTGCAAAAACAATCTGCACAGCGGAGATCACATAGCCAACGATTTTGTTGTTTTCCTTGATGAATTCAACTTTGGCATAAATCTGTGCAGCTTTCGTCCTGAGTAGCCGATCCTGTTCAAGAAGATTTTCATTCTCTGCCCTTAGATTTTTTATGTAGGAAATCCCTTCTTCCTCAGACTTCGCTTTGCGGGCAAGAGAAAATTGCTCAGTGATGAAAGACTTAATGTCTTCCATGAACTGAATTCTGGTGAGCCCATCTTTGAGGTGGCTAGCCGCTACCATGTTTGCTGTGTTAATGAGTTTTCTAGCTTCAAGATTAATCATGGTCGCTGACCATGCGTTAGTCCGTTGTCCTGTAAGAAGCGAAATATCCATTATTACCCTCATGTACGATTTACGGTAGCATCGGCCAAGAGCATATAACAATCTATATTCGTTTGTATATATTCTTGCTAAGCAGGAGCAATTTTCATAATCCAGAAAAGACCTCTTTGCTACCTTTATGATATGCTGTAACACCCCAGCCGAATTGTATTCAATTAGTAATACAAGTAATATAGAACTGCATGTCTCTGACGATGTATTATTAACTGATGCCGGAAGAGATACTTTCTGACATAGTACTCAATGCTGATTCTCACTATTTTTTGGGCAATAATAGTGCTGCTATGTCTAAATGGGCGGTAGCAGTTTAATGTGCTGGCGCACAAGTATGGACAGCCATCCGAAGAGACTAAAGTGATCATACTGACGCTACTCAAAAGTATGAGGAGTCAGGCAATCATTTCCACCCGGCTGCAACTCAGGGATGAACTAACGTAGGTCGAAAAGGCATACTGCGAAAAGCTTGCTTCACTCGCATGAATAGGTGCAGTGCATCAGCATCCGTAACCATCTGAATGATTTTATGCAGGCGCACGGCGCGGAGTACGCCGCCGCCCTTGTCCCCGAGCTGATGAATTATTCCGGGCAGCATTCCGCCATTCAGCGCTGTGCCATGCAGCACTCAGTCGACTATCTTCGTGAGGCGTTACAGGTCTGGCTGGCCGCCGGTGAAAAAATTAATTATTCGGTGCAGGATAATGGCATTTTAACGACCATCGGATTCAGGCTAGACGCGGCTTCGTGGGATGATAATCGTGAAAAATTCACACCTGTACAGAGCCTGAATTACCCCCGCCGACGCGCAGAACTGGCCGCGCAATAGTCCTTTCAAAAATTCCCGAAAATCCCGCTGTTTTCCCGTAAAAAAGCCATGCATGCATAAGGTGCATGGTTTTGCATGCGTTTTCCCGACACTGAACTCCCCGTGAGCGCCAACATTGGCGGGCTCTGAAGCCGGTCATGCACCTGCATTAAAAGCGCCACCTTTAGCGGGCAGGCGGGCGGGGAGAGCATTGCACACAAGTGAATCTCTGAGGGTAATATTCCCCGCCCCTTGGGGCGAACTGCCCAGTAGTTACTTTTGGGGGTAGTTCACTTGCTGGGGGGGGACTCATTTTTAAAGATCCCATAAATTCTCAAGATCAAGCGTGTCACTTTGTGGAGCACTTTCTTCATCAAGTCTATCGATCTGTACAAGCAGTGGAGTATGGAATGCGGTGCCTGAAATTATACATGCACCAGGAGGAAGTGTTGGTATGAGCGTTCTGGAAGCTGCATCCAAGGTACTTAAGGTATTTTTAAGAAGGTAAAGATCATTTTCATTTACCAAACGATGTATAAAATAATTATGCAGCTGTGATACAATTGTTGGTGATATATCAAATGGTCGCTGGCTAGAAATAGTAACAAAATAACCAAATTTCCTACCTTCCTTTATTATTTCCTCAAATAATTCGAGTCGGTAGTCTTTCCATGTCTCAGCCTCTCTTACAGAGCTCTCAGAAAGAATATTGTGAGCTTCATCTATTATTAAATGGAAACTTTCTTTTGTACTTTCAGAGGATTTGTGTTCTAAAAAAGAACATTTTGCAATCATCATTGGAATGGTTTTTTTGATGGATTGATTGCATTCTTTAAGGGATATTATAGATATGGGTTTATGATTTTTTTGATTTTCATTTATTTCTATGACTTTTGCTAGGGATGAACTCATTGCTATTATTTTATTTATTAGTGGGTATATGTGTTCATATTGAACATAGTTCCTGGAAACAGAGTTTATTAGTTGTAGAGTTGCACGTATGGCAATTTCGTCAAATACACTGGTAACATGGAAGTTGCTGTTGTAAATTGTTTGAGTATGTTGCAGAACGTCTGCTATGTTATCAAGCCAACTAGCAGGATGTGTATATTTATCTTGACCTGAATGCCAAGTGAATAAAGATAGTTCATCTCTTATTTTTTGTTGGGCATCCTCATCAAAATAAGATATTAGGCTTTTAAGTAAATTAACAGTTTCTTTATGATGGTTTGGACCAAACATTATTTCAATGGTTCTTTTTAGATACTCACTAAGATCGTCATCATATTTCAATTTGCTCTTTATTAAATGGGTTAAAAATGGCTTTTGTGTTTTCTCAGTTGCTGAAAATAACACTGATAATAGCTCGTCATCCCAAAATTCTTTTTCTCCGAAATGAATTTTATCACCACCTTTTTTGGTGCTAAGTTTTGTTGAATGGCACAGATCTGGAAAGGAACTCTCAAGTGTTCCATACTCACCATTGAAATCTATTAAGACAAAATTTGATTTGCTACTAAACAGTTCGGTGTTATCAATTCGATTGATAAGTGATTGATACAATTTTGCTAAAGTATTCGATTTTCCGCTCCCTGTATTTCCAAAAATTCCGATATGAGAATTAAAAACACCGTTTATTGGGATGTTTATTGGTAATTCTTCCAACATGGATTTACCAATATTGATTAGTGGGGTTTTAGTACTTTTACTAAAGCTGTATATCTCAGATATTTTATCATCCGAAATTAAATACAGTCTATCATTTATCATTGGAAGATATTTTATACCAGAGTAAAACTTATCTTCAAAAAAATAACCGAGAATATTAAGCTCAACAAATCTTTCGTACCTTTTCTGTTCAATGTCATCGATTCTAATGTTAAAATTCTCAACAATTTCCTCACCGATGATCTTACCTACAATATCCTGATAGCCTTTGCGAACTAAAACAAATTCATTTATGGATATACCGCGCAGTATTTTCCCATTGTGAAAATAAGTTGATTGGTACAAGTCATGGTTTATTTTTGCCTTGACAGTGGTTCCTTTTACTTGTGTGACTTTACCAATGTTTAATTCGTCCATGTGACCCAATCTCCTGTTTCTGATTTGAAAACTCTATCAATGAAAGTATCAAAAGATATTTTATGATCATCTTCTTTCGGGTAAATGTAGGTTATTCTAGAATCGTTTACGGTGATGTTTATATCGTGCTTACTTTGAGTGTTATAGCAAAACACAAAGATTTTCAAAGTAGGATTGCTCAAAGATCTTTTAATTATTTCAAGGATGTGTTCATCTTGAAATGAAAATCCGAAACAAATTAATACTGTTTGTGGCTTCTCTAGTTCATAACTTAATAATCTTAAACTTTGATAGTAATGTTGCTGAAATACCGTTTCTGAAAATTTCTCTTTTGTTGGGTTAACGATTGCGAGTGAGTTATAATACGATTTAAATTCATCAAGTGAATTCAGGTCATTAATATTTAAATCTAAGTAGTCAACAAGATCATCATTGGTGTTATTTAGAGTATTTACTAAATCATCTATGGTCTTTTCTGTCTCTAATTTTATTATTGCAGGTGAAGTAATTGGATAATTAATACTTATCGTTTCATTCTCATCTCTTTTCCATGAGACTGAACCATGCATCTTAATTAAATTAACAGTTGGCAGTTCATGTTTGTACATGTCATGCGTACCTTGATGCCAAGTAGTAATATGAAAATTACTAATATTTAATCTTCTATTTTTAAAACCTAAAGCACCATCATTGAAATGGAACGCTTTCTTGGTTAATGCATTATCTGCTGCTGTTTCAAAGAAAAGATCATAATTAGTTGTGAAAATATTTGCTCTCCTTATTTGATTGGATCCTTTTTTCTCTAATAAGGTTACAAGTTCATCAAGGAAATTTGTATAGCTAGTTAACGTTGAACTATATTTTTTGTTTTCTGAAGTTGGCTCTATGCAAAATGTCTTTCTAATAATTTTGTTAAAATAGGAACATAAGATGAAATCCCTAACGTCCTTGCAATCTTCATGAGTTAATAAAGTCTCATAAGTAGTATTTTCTGCAATCCACAAGGTAGGTATATACGATGCTGAAGCTCCTGAGCCAAATAGGAAGTTTATGTTTTTGTCATAAATGTTTGATGCTTTGCATGGAAATTCTCTCGTGCTCATCATTAAATCCTTATTTGCTATTCACTATGAAATTACCCCACCAACTCATAAGCTTCTTTCTTTTTTCAAGGTAAGTTGAGCGATTAAATGCTCTCCGAACCTCGTTTTTCTCAATGTGAGCAAGTGCTGCTTCAATTACATCTGAGTTCAAACCAGCTTCATTCATTGTAGTACTCGCTATTGAGCGCAAACCATGTCCTACTAATTTACCCCCATATCCAATCCGTTTTAAAGCAGCATTTGCTGTCTGGCTATTCATTGGTTGATTTGGGTCATTCCGACTCGGAAAAACATGTTCACGATGAGCACTGATAGGCTTCATCACATCAAGAATCTCTAAAGCCTGAAGAGATAGAGGAACTATATGCTCCCGCTTAGTTTTCATCCGTTCGGCTGGAATAGTCCAGAGTTTTGCATCGAGGTCTATCTCAGTCCAACGAGCATCGTAGGCCTCAGAAGGGCGCACAAGGGTCACAATCAGGCAGCGGGTCGAAACAGAGAGGTTCGACATCACTAAAGGGCGCATGAGTTTTGACACTTCTTCTGGCCGTATCGTTGGCATATTTTGTTTTTTGGGTTTCTCAAAGGCCATCCCAATAACTGATGCTGGGTTGGCATCAATCAAACCAGTGTGAACCGCATAAATCATTATTTCGTTGATACGTTGTACCAAACGACGGACTATCTCTAGCGCCCCACGAGCTTTGATTGGCTCAAGTGATTCAACCAGGGGGCGGGCTTTAATTTGCTGAACGGGAATCTCACCGATGGCAGGAAATACATCTTTATCCAATGAGCGCCAAATGTCTTTTGCGTAATCAGGGGTAACGTTTTTGCTTTTGAGCTGGAACCAGTTTTTGGCGACTATTGAAAAAAACTGTCCAGAGCGATTTGCTGCTATTCTTCTGCAACTTGAGCCTGAATTTGCGGGCCAATGCCATTGGCTAATAAGGCAATGTAATCCGCTCTTAAACCTCGGGCATTAGCAAGCGAAAGGGTGGGAAAGGCACCGAGCCCCATCATTGTCCGCTGCGTTGTAACCGGACGTTGATAACGGAAACGCCAGAGCTTTTTCCCGTTGGTTTTCACTATCAGGAAAAGCCCATCGCCACCATGAAGCGTAAGATCCTTCTCTAACGCCTCCGCGCTCAGAACTTCGGTGTTGGTCAGGGGCGTGTTGTCCGTGTCACTGTGGCCGCTCCTTCATGAATTGGTATACGTTTTTAAGGATACATCCAACCGTATACCTAAAGGTATACCAATAATCACCGGATTTAGCCGGATGTTCTCGGACAACGACAGGAACAAAAAAGCCCGCAGGGCTTGCGCCGTGCGGGCTCTTAGGACTTCATCGGATGACTCTGGTAATCACCGATGGAGAATTTTGGTGGAGCTGGCGGGAGTTGAACCCGCGTCCGAAATTTCTACATCCTCGGTACTACATGCTTAGTTTGTCTTTACATTCGCACGCCAGCTGCGGACAGACACGCCACTAACGAACTAGCCTGATTAGTTTTAACGCTTCAACCCCAGGCAGGGCTTCCACGCGATCTCTTTTGGGTTTGACCTCTCTTTGATCCCCGTCTTAAGAGCGGAAGCTAGGGAGAGAGGGCTCAGAGCAGGTTATTAAGCTGCTAAAGCGTAGTTTTCGTCGTTTGCGACTATTTTTTTGCGGCTTTTAACGAGGCAAACCGCCCCTCGGCATGCACCTTGGGTTTCGCAAATCCCGTCGAATCCAGAATCAGCCCCATTAGTGTTGAACTCAGTATACCAGATTTCACTTCCTGGATACCAGCCCGGAACGCTAACTTATTGAATAGTACAATAAGTGTGCAGAATCAACGTCCTGCGTTTTTCATAATACGCGCTTTGTCGAGCTGCCATTCGCGCTCTTTCAGGTCAGTACGTTTGTCGTGCTGTTTTTTACCTTTGGCAACGCCAACTTTCACTTTGCACCAGGCGTTTTTCCAGTACAGCGACAGCGCGACCACGGTAAAGCCTTCACGGTTAATGCGCCCGTAGAGGGATTCCAGTTCACGCTTGTTCAGCAGCAGCTTACGGGTACGCGTTGGGTCACACACGTAGTGCGAAGAGGCGACGGTCAGCGGCGTAAAGTTGGCACCGAACAGGAAGGCTTCGCCATCTTTCAGGATCACATAGCTATCGCCGATGTTGGCTTTCCCGGCGCGCAGCGATTTTACTTCCCAGCCCTGCAGGGCAAGGCCAGCTTCAAATTCTTCTTCAATGAAATACTCATGGCGAGCACGCTTGTTGAGCGCAATGGTCGCCGAGCCTGGTTTATGTGCTTTTTTCTTCGTCATAAGTGTCGTAAAGCCGTCGGTAATCTGATTTCAAAAAGTCACCTCATTGCGTCCTGTGAGGTCTAACGCGCTATCTTAGCACGAGATGAGGCTTAGCGTTTTTTTAACAGGTGATAAATGTTATTATTTGTCCGTTGTGTGACCATGGGAAAAGCTATGCCTCAGATTAGCCGTACTGCGCTTGTACCTTACAGCGCGGAACAAATGTATCAGTTAGTGAACGATGTTCAGTCTTATCCAGAATTTATCCCTGGGTGTACCGGGAGCCGCGTTCTGGAGTCTGGCCCGACGCAGATGACGGCGGCGGTGGATGTCTCCAAAGCGGGGATCAGCAAGACGTTCACCACCCGCAATACGCTGACGAACAATCAGAGTATTTTGATGCATCTGGTGGATGGTCCATTCAAGACCCTGATGGGAGGCTGGAAGTTTACGCCGCTGAGCGCTGATGCCTGCCGCATCGAGTTCCATCTGGACTTTGAGTTTACCAATAAGCTGATTGAGCTGGCGTTTGGCCGCATCTTCAAAGAGCTGGCGTCCAATATGGTTCAGGCGTTCACGACCCGCGCCAAAGAGGTCTACAGTGTCGCATAAGATAGCTGTGGAAGTGGTCTACGCGTTGCCGGAGAAGCAGTATCTGCAGCGCGTGACGTTGGAAGAGGGCGCAACCGTTGAGGCGGCTATCCGAGCTTCTGGCATTCTGGAGCTTCGTCGCGATATCGATCTGGCAAAAAATAAAGTCGGCATTTACAGCCGTCCGGTGAAGCTGGGTGATGTGCTGAAAGAGGGCGACCGGGTGGAGATTTATCGCCCGCTGATTGCCGACCCGAAAGAGCTGCGTCGCCAGCGTGCGGAGAAATCTGGTAAGTAGTGCTTTTCTCCCCCAGTGGCGCTGCGCTTACCGGGGCTACGATCCAGTGCGAAATATCGATACAAAAAAGGTGCTCATTGAGCACCTTTTTGCATTTCTGACGCCGGATTATTTGGTCAGGGCAGGTTTGTTGTCGATGTTGGTCAACACACCGGCGCTGCTGAAGGTCAGCGTCAGGGTCTGCTGGGTCACATCTTCGTGGCCTGGCTGCTGACGGAATACATAGAACCAGGTGTTGGTGCCGAACGGATCGGACATCATCGGGGTTCCCAGTGCATAAGCGACCTGCTGTTGTGTCATCCCTACACGGATTTTAGACACATCGTTAGGGGTAAGGTAGTTCCCCTGGTTGATGTCAGGACGGTAAACCACTTTCTCCAGAGTGGAACAGCCTGCGGTCAACATCAGAAGAACCGCAGCGGCAGCGGTCAGCGTTTTACAGCGCATAGTGATTTGATTCCTTTTCGGGCCCGAGCAGTACGCGGCTCATATGTAATATGCCGATGATAATAGACCTTGCCCCACTTTGAAACCGGTCTGGCGGCGTTTTTGTTGTTCTGTATGACCCTGAGATCCCGAAAAAGTTTATGCCGCCAGCAGTTCTTTCGCATTCGCGAGCGTATTGCGGGTGACTTCGCTGCCTCCCAGCAGACGAGCCAGCTCCTGCAGGCGCGAGCGTTTATCCAGCGGTTTCATGTGCGTTTCGGTCATTTCACCGTCCGTTTCTTTGCTGACGATAAAGTGATGATGACCACAGCCTGCCACCTGCGGCAGGTGGGTGACGCACATCACCTGAGTCGATTCACCGAGCTGGCGCAGCAGTTTACCCACTACCGCCGCCGTCGGGCCGCTGATCCCCACATCCACTTCATCGAAAATCAGGGCCGGGGTTTCCATTTTACGGGCGGTGATAACCTGGATCGCCAGAGCAATACGGGAGAGCTCACCGCCGGATGCCACTTTGGAAATAGGCTGTAACGGCTGGCCTGGGTTGGTGGTGACACGGAATTCGATGCGATCCGCGCCTTCCGCCGTCAGGGAGTTCTCTTCGAAGCGGACATCAATCGTGAATATGCCGTGTGGCATCGCCAGCGTATGCATGCTGTCGGTGATGTGCTGGCTGAGTTCCTGAGCATAATGCTGACGGACATCATGCAGCTTTTTCGCCGTGGTCAGCGCCTGCTGATGGTGCTGGTTTACCGCCAGAGTCAGCGTTTCCAGTGAATCAGCCTGATCGTCAAGTTGCTGCTGTTCATCAAGGAGAGACTGATAGAACGCAGGCAACTCTTCCGGCGTGACGTGGTGCTTGCGCGCCAAAGAAATCTGACGGGAAATGCGCTGTTCCAGCTCAAACAGGCGATTGGGATCGAGATCCAGACGTTCACAGTAGTGGCGCAGTTCATCACCGGCTTCAGAGATTTGAATCGCCGCCTCTTCCAGCATATCCAGCACGCCGGACAGTTTGCTGTCCATGCCCGCCAGATCGGTAACAAGCTGACGCACGTTATACAGCTGGCTTTGCAGATTAACGTCTTCACCATCTGCCAGTAAGGTGAGGGCGTTCTGGCTGGTAGAGAGCAGATGGCCACTGTTGGCCAGACGCTTGTACTCTTCGTCAATAAGTTCGAACTCACCCGCCTGCGGATTAAACTCGTTCAGCTCTTTGAGCTGATATTCCAGCAGCTCGGCGCGTGCGGCACGCTCCTGGCTTTGCTGCTGGTGCTGAGCCAGCTCGCGGCAGCTCTGGTGCCACTGGCGATAGTGTTCTGCCATCAACTGAGTAAGTGCATACTCACCTGCATAGCCATCGAGTAGCGATTTTTGCTGCTCCGGCTTAACCAGCTGCTGATGCGCGTGCTGACCATGGATCTGAATAAGCAACTGACCCAGCTCGCGAAGCTGAGAAAGCGGTACCGCCGTGCCGTTGATAAAACCGCGTGAACGACCGTCGCTGCTGATAACGCGGCGAAGTAAACACTCACGTCCATCTTCAAGCTGATTTTCTTCGAGCCAGCGCAGGGCTGCTGGGGTGTCTTTCAGGGAGAAGCGAGCGCAGAGGTCAGCACGGTTGGCGCCCATGCGCACCATGTCACCCTCAGCACGCCCGCCAAGGCACAAGCCGAGGGCATCAATGGCAATGGATTTACCCGCACCGGTTTCCCCGGTGATCGCCGTCATGCCGCTGTGGAAATCGATCTCAAGCTCACGAACAATGGCAAAGTTGCTGATGGTCAGTTGTGCCAGCATAATTGTTTTCCTGTATGAAAAACCATAACTGTGTTTTCATACAGTATAAACTGGTTTTTTATACAGTAAAGTACTGGATGCAAAATCAGAACAATTTTTTTGACCAGCCAAGCTTCGAGCTTAATGTATTGAAATAGCTGTAATCTTTCGGGTGAATAAGATTCAGGTGATAATCACATCGCCGAATTAGCACATCTTCACCTTCCTGAATAGGCAGCGCGATCTGGCTGTCGCAGCTGATCTCCAGGTCATTACGGCGGTGCGAGAAACGCAGGCGGATGGTGCTGCTGCCGTTAATCACCAGCGGGCGGGCAGAAAGGGTGTGCGGGAACATCGGCACCAGCGTAATGGCATCCAGCGAAGGCGTCAGGATTGGTCCTCCCGCGGAAAGCGAATAGGCGGTCGAGCCCGTCGGCGTGGAGATAATCAGGCCGTCAGAGCGCTGGGAGAACGCGAAGATTTCATCGATATACACTTCGAACTCAATCATATGCGCCACTTTGCCGGGGTGAAGTACCACCTCGTTAATGGCGGTACTGATGCGTTTCTGGCAGTCCTGCTGACACACCTGCGCTTCCAGTAAAAAACGTTTTTCGCTGATGTAATGTCCTTCCAGCACATCGGCCAGCTGCTGCTGCGCGTTGTCCGGGTCGAGGTCAGTCAGAAAACCGAGATTGCCACGGTTGATGCCGATGACTTTTATGTCGTAGCGCGCCAGCGTGCGAGCCGCGCCAAGCATGTTGCCGTCGCCGCCGACCACCACGGCAAGATCCGCCTGCTGTCCAATCTCTGCCAGCGTGCCGGTTTTGACGCTCTTAAGCTGCAGCTCCTGAGCGATCTGCTGCTCAACCATCACTTCATAGCCTTTGCTACACAGCCAGCGATACAACATTTCATGTGTCGTCAATGCCGTAGGGTGACGCGGGTGCCCGACGATCCCAATACACCTGAAATGATTATTCATTTTCTGGAGGTCCTTGTGCCTGATGAATGATGACAATCTCTCTTGTTCCCTTGAATCCAGGAAACTGATCCCCATAATAAGCGAAGTTAGCGAGATGAATGCAGAAAAACGCGGAGAAATTCATGAGTAGTAAAGAACAGAAAACGCCTGAGGGGCAAGCCCCTGAAGAAATTATCACGGAACAGCACGATGAAGTTGAGGCTGTAGAGCCAGACGCATCAGCTGAGCAGGTGGACCCGCGCGATGAAAAAATTGCGAATCTGGAAGCCCAACTGGTAGAAGCACAGAATCGCGAACGCGACAGTGTTCTGCGCATCAAGGCGGAAATGGAAAACCTGCGTCGTCGTACCGAACAGGACGTTGAAAAGGCGCATAAGTTTGCGCTGGAGAAATTCGTCAACGAACTGCTGCCGGTAATCGACAGCCTCGATCGCGCGCTGGAAGTGGCTGATAAAGCGAATCCGGACAACGCGGCAATGATCGAAGGTATCGAACTGACGCTGAAATCCATGCTGGACGTGGTGCGTAAGTTTGGTGTGGAAGTGATTGCCGATACCGACGTCCCGCTGGATCCTAACGTGCACCAGGCAATTGCGATGGTGGAATCAGAAGACGTTGAAGCCGGTAAAGTGCTGGGCGTGATGCAGAAAGGGTATACCCTGAACGGCCGTACCATCCGTGCTGCGATGGTAACCGTGGCGAAAGCGAAAGCGTAATTTGCCGTCCCGTAGTGCCGGGCGGCGGCTTCGCCTTGCCCGGCCTACAACTTTATTCCGCGATACTTTCGCGCAGTGGTTTAACAGGCAGGACCTTCACCTGCTTAATCATATTGTCCTGCACGTCCAGGATATCAATATCATACTGTTCAATGCGCACCCGCGTGCCCGCCGCCGGGATCTCTTCCAGCGCTTCCAGAATCATCCCGTTCATGGTGCGAGCCTCATCTTCCGGCAGATGCCAGTTAAAGGCTTTATTGAGTTCGCGGATGTTCGCGCTGCCGTCAATCAGCACCGAACCGTCGTTTTGCGGCGTGACCTCTTCCGCAAGAGAAGGGGACATGGAGGTGGTAAAGTCTCCGACAATCTCTTCCAGAATATCTTCGACCGTCACCAGCCCCTGAATATCGCCATACTCATCGACCACCAGGCCGACTTTCTTCTTGTTACGCTGGAATTTTACCAACTGCGTGCTGAGCGGCGTTCCTTCCGGCACGTAGTAAATCTCGTCGGCGGCGCGCAGCATCACCTCTTTAGTGAACTCTTTTTTCTCGGTCATCAGGCGATAGGCTTCCCGCACGCGTAGCATACTGATGGCATCGTCCAGGGAGTCGCGATACAGCACAATGCGTCCGTGCGGGGAGTGGGTCAGCTGGCGGACGATGGCCTTCCAGTCGTCGTTAATATCAATCCCGACGATTTCGTTACGCGGCACCATAATGTCGTTAACGCTGACCTTTTCCAGATCCAGCACCGACAGGAGCATGTCCTGATTGCGGCGTGAAATCTGCGAGCGGGATTCGTTCACGATGGTGCGCAGCTCGTCTTTGCTGAGTGCACTGCTGATGGCGACGTCGGCTTTGATGCCGACCATGCGCATCAGGATACGGGTGACCATATTCAACAGCCAGACCAGCGGCATCATCAGGATCAGCAGCGGTGCCAGCAGGAAGCTGCTCGGGTAAGCCACTTTTTCCGGGTAAAGCGCAGCGATGGTTTTGGGCAGCACTTCCGCAAACACCAGCACCACAAACGTCAGTACGCCGGTAGCAATCGCGACCCCGGCGTTGCCGTACAGGCGCATCCCGACAATGGTGCCCAGCGCAGAGGCGAGGATATTGACGAGGTTGTTACCGATAAGCACCAGGCTTATCAGGCGATCCGGTTTACGGAGCAGTTTTTCAACGCGACGTGCGGCACGGTTACCCTGTTTAGCACGATGACGTAACCGGTAGCGGTTTAAGGTCATCATGCCGGTTTCCGAGCCAGAGAAATAGGCGGAGATGACCACCATGACGATCAGCGTAACGATCAGCGTGGTGGTAGAGATGTGTTCCAGGGGGAACTCCTTTGTTACTTAGCCAGCAAATTGCTGTATGAAGCGACTTCCGAAATAGGCAAGGGTGAGAATGCCCGCACCCGCGACATTGAACCAGACCACGCGACGACCGCGCCAGCCCTCATGATAATGGCCCCATAACAGCACAATATAGACAAACCACGCGATGATGGAGAGCACCGCTTTGTCGATATTCTCCACGCTGAACAGGTTTTTCATATAAAACAGGCCAGTGCAGAGCGTTAAGGTCAATAATACTACGCCGACCTGGGTGATGTGGAACATCTTACGCTCAATGACCATCAGCGGCGGCATCTCATGGTTAAACGCCAGTTTTTTGTTTTTCAACTGGTAGTCAATCCAGGCGAGCTGCATGGCATAGAGCGCGGCAATGATCAGCGTTGCGTAAGAGAACAGCGACAGGCCGATGTGCACCAGCATGCCCGGCGTGGCTTCCAGATGCGTAATGAATTCATTGGGCATAAAGGTGGCTAAGGCCAGATTGATCAGCGCGAAGGCATAAACAATGGGCAGCAACAGCCAGCCGCGATTCTTAGAGGCGACAATTGTCATCACCGTACAGATCATCAGGCTAACCAGCGAACCGACGTTCAGCACGCTCAGGTTTTGCACACTGCCGTCACCGGGAATGATGCGCGATTCCAGCGCAAAAGCGTGACTAATCAGTGCGATCACCGCCGACAGAATAGCCATGCGCCGCCAGCCGCTGTTTTTTTGCAGCAGTCCGGGAATGATCAGCGCAAGGCTGACAGAGTAGGCAACAAGGGCGATCAGTGCGAAAACAGGCATATAGGCATCGACAGTTGTCTTAATAAGAAAGAGAAGCAGTATAACGTTACGTGACGCCTGCTCCAACCGTTGCATAACAACAAAGGCGCCTTCATGTTATACTCCGGCAAAATTCTGTGTATGTGTCGCTCATGGCGGCCCAACGTTTCTACTCAGGCGAGAGACAATGTTTGATAATTTAACCGATCGTTTGTCGCGCACGCTGCGCAACATCAGCGGCCGCGGACGCCTTACCGAAGACAACATCAAGGAAACGCTGCGCGAAGTGCGCATGGCGCTGCTGGAAGCAGACGTCGCGTTGCCGGTTGTTCGTGATTTTATCAACCGCGTTAAAGAGAAGGCGGTTGGTCATGAAGTTAACAAGAGCCTGACCCCGGGTCAGGAGTTCGTCAAAATCGTTCGTAACGAACTGGTTTCGGCGATGGGCGAAGAGAACCAGGTCCTGAACCTGGCGGCTCAGCCTCCGGCCGTCGTGTTGATGGCGGGTCTGCAGGGTGCGGGTAAAACCACCAGCGTCGGTAAGCTGGGTAAATTCCTGCGCGAGAAGCACAAGAAAAAGGTGCTGGTGGTTTCTGCGGACGTTTATCGCCCGGCGGCGATCAAACAGCTGGAGACCCTGGCGCAGCAGGTTGGGGTCGATTTCTTCCCGTCTGACGTGGCCCAGAAGCCAGTCGACATCGTGAACGCGGCGCTGAAAGAGGCGAAGCTGAAATTCTACGACGTGCTGCTGGTGGATACCGCCGGTCGTCTGCACGTTGACGAAGCGATGATGGACGAAATCAAACAGGTGCATGCCTCTATCAACCCGGTAGAGACCCTGTTTGTGGTTGACGCCATGACCGGTCAGGATGCGGCAAACACCGCGAAAGCGTTCAACGAAGCGCTGCCGTTAACCGGCGTGGTGCTGACCAAAGTGGACGGTGACGCCCGCGGCGGTGCGGCGCTTTCTATTCGTCATATCACCGGTAAGCCGATCAAATTCCTCGGTGTGGGCGAAAAAACCGAAGCGCTGGAGCCGTTCCACCCGGACCGTATTGCATCCCGTATCCTCGGCATGGGCGACGTGCTGTCGCTGATTGAAGATATCGAGAGCAAAGTTGACCGTGCGCAGGCCGAGAAGCTGGCCAGCAAGCTGAAAAAAGGCGACGGTTTCGATCTGACCGACTTCCTTGAGCAGCTGCGTCAGATGAAAAACATGGGCGGCATGGCAAGCCTGATGGGCAAACTGCCGGGCATGGGCCAGATCCCAGACAACGTAAAAGCGCAGATGGATGACAAGGTGCTGGTGCGTATGGAGGCGATCATCAACTCAATGACCCTCAAAGAGCGTGCTAACCCGGATATCATCAAAGGTTCCCGTAAGCGCCGTATCGCAGCCGGTTGCGGCATGCAGGTGCAGGACGTTAACCGCCTTCTGAAACAGTTCGACGACATGCAGCGCATGATGAAGAAAATGAAGAAAGGCGGCATGGCGAAAATGATGCGTGGCATGAAAGGCATGATGCCACCCGGTTTTCCTGGGCGATAATCGCTTTTGAGATTGCTTTTTGCCCGAAAATGAGTAAAATTTTCGGGCTTTTAATATGACACCCGGGCTCCGTTCCTCGATGGGGCCCGGTTGTTTTATTCACACAAGAGGATGTTATGGTAACTATTCGTTTAGCACGTCACGGCGCTAAAAAGCGTCCGTTCTACCAGGTTGTTGTGACTGACAGCCGTAATGCACGCAACGGTCGCTTCATCGAGCGCGTTGGTTTCTTCAACCCACTGGCCGCTGGCGCAGAAGAAGAAACTCGTCTGGATCTGGATCGTATCGCTCACTGGGTTGGCCAGGGCGCGACTGTTTCCGATCGCGTTGCTACGCTGATCAAAGCAGCAAACAAAGCAGCTTAATCTGTCACGGTGGTCATGATGAGCAATAAAGCACCTGTTGAACCGATTGTATTGGGCAAAATGGGTTCTTGCTACGGTATCCGTGGTTGGCTCAGAGTGTTTTCCTCCACTGAAGACGCTGATAGCATTTTTAATTACCAGCCCTGGTTTATTCAGAAAGGCGGTAAGTGGGAAGAGGTCGAGCTGGAAAGCTGGCGTCACCACAATCAGGACATCATCATCAAGCTGAAAGGCGTTGACGATCGTGATGCCGCGAATGCACTGACTAATTGTGAAATTGTCGTGGATTCGTCGCAGTTGCCGGAGCTCGAAGAAGGCGACTATTACTGGAAAGACCTTATGGGTTGCCAGGTAGTCACTACTGAAGGCTACAGCCTGGGGAAAGTCATCGACATGATGGAAACCGGGTCCAATGACGTTCTCGTCATTAAGGCAAACCTGAAAGATGCATTTGGCATCAAGGAGCGGTTGGTTCCGTTCCTCGATGGACAGGTTATCAAGAAAGTCGATCTCGCTACTCAAACGATTGAAGTAGATTGGGATCCTGGTTTTTAAATTCTCCGGATAAACGGTAAAAGACGGCGCTATGTGGATTGGCATAATTAGCCTGTTTCCTGAAATGTTCCGCGCGATTACCGATTACGGGGTAACTGGCCGGGCAGTAAAGAATGGCCTGCTGAGCATCCAGAGCTGGAGTCCTCGTGACTTCACGCATGACCGGCACCGTACCGTGGACGATCGTCCTTACGGCGGCGGACCGGGGATGTTAATGATGGTGCAACCCTTACGGGACGCCATTCACACAGCAAAAGCCGCGGCAGGTGAAGGCGCAAAGGTGATTTATCTGTCACCTCAGGGACGCAAGCTTGATCAAGCGGGCGTCAGCGAACTGGCGACGAATCAAAAACTGATTCTGGTCTGTGGTCGCTACGAAGGGATAGATGAGCGCGTAATTCAAACCGAGATTGACGAAGAATGGTCTATCGGCGATTACGTTCTCAGCGGTGGTGAGTTACCCGCAATGACGCTGATTGACTCCGTCGCCCGGTTCATTCCGGGAGTACTGGGCCATGAAGCTTCGGCAACGGAAGATTCCTTTGCCGATGGGTTGCTGGACTGTCCACACTATACCCGTCCTGAAGTGTTAGAAGGGATGGAAGTCCCGGCAGTGTTACTGTCAGGAAACCATGCTGAGATACGTCGCTGGCGTTTGAAGCAGTCGCTGGGCCGAACCTGGCTTAGAAGACCTGAACTTCTGGAAAACCTGGCTCTGACTGAAGAGCAAGCAAAGTTGCTGGCCGAGTTCAAAACTGAACACGCGCAACAGCAGCATGAACATGATGGGAATGCGTAATACGCTCCCGAATATCAGTTTACCCAGGATAAGAGATTAAATTATGAGCAACATTATTAAGCAACTTGAACAAGAGCAGATGAAGCAGGACGTACCTTCCTTCCGTCCAGGTGACACCGTGGAAGTGAAAGTATGGGTTGTTGAAGGTTCCAAAAAACGTCTGCAGGCATTCGAGGGCGTGGTTATCGCTATTCGTAACCGCGGTCTGCACTCTGCATTCACTGTTCGTAAAATTTCCAACGGCGAAGGCGTTGAGCGTGTCTTCCAGACTCACTCTCCGGTAGTTGACAGCATTGCTGTTAAACGTCGTGGTGCTGTACGTAAAGCTAAACTGTACTACCTGCGTGAGCGTACTGGTAAGTCTGCTCGTATTAAAGAGCGTCTGAACTAAGAACTCATCTCACGCGACATCCAAAGCGTGTTATAGAACAAGGGGTTAGCATAATGCTGACCCCTTTTTTGTTTTAGTGTCCATAGAATGCCCACGTACGTAGAGTTATTGTTAGCTTTACTTACAGCTACTCTCTACTACTGTTAGTTTCGTACATTTGGGTTACACTGAAATTTCTTCAATGTGCGTATTAAGGATAAAGGATGCTTTCTCACTTTTTTGAAGATCTTGCACAGGCTTTCCGGGATTTATTAGAGTCTAATTGGTCGCTGCAGCGCTTGTTGGCTGTTGATCGTGCTGTAGCAATTGGAAATTTAGAGTCGGGCCTTAACACACAGCTCAATGCTTTTCATAATTTGTATGACAATAAGCAAAGTAATGGGTTAGGGCCTGATTGGTACTTGAAACAAGAGCTGTTAATGATACATGTTATTAGGAATGCTCGGCATCATAACAAGGCAAACCGTATAAGAAGTATTTATAATTTTCATTACCAGGCCACGAATGATCCTACACAGCAAAAAAATATTTTTATGTGAATTCCCCTGCTTCTCCAGAAGAAGAAGTGGAGCTAAATCCATTAACAATGGTTTATAAGTTGAGAGTATTTAAATTCTATTTCTTGACATGAAAGGAATATATATGAGATTCAAAGTTGGAAATCCTACTCGAAGTATTGGAGAATATTTTTGCCTTACTCCAAATACAGGGTGGAATGACTTTTCGTTTGTGACAACATTTTATCTTCACTTCTGTACTGCCACAACTATTAGTGAAATCGGAGAAGTCAAGATCGGATTTAAGAAACAGGAGATAGGGCAACGTACTGTCAAATATTTACCAGCGGAGTTTGACTGTCTTCCCGATGATTTTTTCTCTTTAGGGCAATCTCCGGAGTACTATCAGAGTTTGGATGCTTTAAGTAATAATGTTAAAGTTAATGTTTTATCTTCTTTACGTGATATTGTTTATGATGAGAATATATTCGAAGAGTCAATTTCTGAAACGGTCCTTATTGATTCACTGACTCGATATGTAAGTGTATCTACAATAAAAGGGCAGTTTAAAGATATAATATCAACTGGAGTGGCGCTTAAAAAATTTGGTTTTACTCTTAATTTAGATAAAGGTAGTAAAATTGATTTCTCTGTTGTTCCAAATTCAAAACCTCCTAGTAATATACATGTTGTAATTGGACGTAACGGTGTAGGTAAAAGTCATTTGTTGAGAACAATTGTGAACCATATCGATAAAGCTGATGGTATTGTCACAAAACCCAACGGAGATGATATTCATGCATATGATTTTGGACAGTTGCTATATTTTTCGCTAAGTGTATTTGATAAGCCATTTGAACATGTTGAATTTAATGACTCCAAAACAAGGAGAGACAGAACAAAGAAAAAATATATCGGGCTTTATAATACTGAAACACAGAAACCAAAGGACATTGATGAAGATCTTGCAAAAGAGTTTGCCGAATCATTAAACGGATGTTTACTAGGTTCCGAGGTAAGAAAACATTCTTGGCTCAAGGTAATGGAGCATCTTCAATTAGATGTGAACTTTAGAGAATTAAGTTTGAGTGAACTTGCGGATCTTGAAAATGAGCATACTCTAATAAAACAGGCGACAGCTTTATTTAAGACGTTAAGTTCTGGGCATGCCGCGGTGTTGTACTATTTGACTCATGTTGTGGAGTTGGTTGAAAATAAAACAATATGTCTATTTGATGAACCTGAAAACTATTTACATCCTCCTCTACTATCCGCATTCATACGGACGCTATCAACATTATTAACTGATAATAATGGGATGGCTATAATGGCGACACACTCCCCTGTTGTGCTTCAAGAGATACCAAGATTATGTACTTGGAAGTTACATCACATTAGTGCTGGTAACATTAATGTAAGTCGTCCGAACATTGAAACATTTGGTGAAAGTGTTGGAGAAATAACTGCTGAAGTTTTCAGTCTTGATTTACGTAAAACAGGTTTTTACGCACTGCTTGAAAAGGACTCACTTGATTCAGGGAGCGTTGATAAGGTTCTTTCTATGTATGAGAATCAGGTAGGATTGGAAGGTAGAGCGGTCATATATGCGACTATTAAAGGATAAGACTCATGGAACATACCTTTGATGATGTGTATAACTTATGTGTGTCGGGAAAACGAAAAAGAGCTTTGACAGATGATGAAGTTGAAATTAATGCCTTTTTGAGGGGGTGTCATCGTATTTTTCAAATTCACGCAGCGTATGGGCTTTATTATTTATATAAAGAAGAATCGGTTAGCAGAGGTTATGTTAAAAAGGAATTGATCTCTCTTTATGAAGATAAGCTTGTTGGAAAAGAACGTGCTGGACGATATTACTATGAGCTTTTATTAGCGAGGACATATGCGGATAAATGCCAAATTTGTTTTCATGGAAGTGCTGAAACACTTGACCATTATTTACCAAAAGAGATTTATCCGTCGCTTTCAATTTCACATTATAATCTGTACCCAGCTTGCCATATTTGTAATGGAAAGAAAAGTCAATGGTGTCCTTCGATTCCAGAGCAACAACTTATACATCCATTGTTCGATAATTTTTATAAAGATGTGTGGTTGCATGCAGAGTTCGATGAAGAAAATAAACGTATTGTATTTATGCCAAATACTCTTAGATTTCGCGAAGGGACTTGCGAATATGAAAGACTCAAATTACATCTTAACAAGCATGATATATTAAAAACCTATGAGGAATTGGCAATGAGAAAAATCCAAGAAATAGTCACTACATCAATACGTTATAATTTATCTTTACAAAGGGTTGTTTCCACTGAAATTGATATACTTATTGATAATTTTAATAAACAAAAAGAATCGAACTCACTTTATACTTTTGAGCATTGGAAGTATGTTACATGCATGGCACTGTTGAAATCTAAGTTCTTTATGATTAATGGTAATAATATATTTGGAACACAAAATGTGTATAGCGCACCTGTTCACCGATTCCAAGGATAGGTTTCGAATGCCCATATCCTGCCCATACAGCATGTTTTTCACCGCATTTGGCTGCACCAGATATATATAACTAGCTGTTTATATTAGAAATATATATTTATCGATATGGTGGATTAAAAGCGTCTGAACTAAGATTCGCTTAAGCGACATCCTGTTAGAAAGGGCTGGCCGAAAGGCTGGCCCTTTTTTTATCCCATCGCATCTCTCGTGTTAACCCTTTCGTCATAAATCATTTACAATGCTGGCCTCTTCCGTGGAGGGTAAGTGATTAACGTACTGCATCAGCATAACTGGAAACGCGCAGCGGCATTGACCGCGCTGTTTGCGATCCTGCTGATCGTGATCGCACCGCTGATCTCCGTCTCGCTGCAAAAAGATCCCATGAGTACCATGCCGGGGATGCACCATGACATGAGCATGATGTCGATGGATGAGCACCACGGCGATAAGCAGCACAGCATGCCGGTTGACCATGCGGAAGCCTGTGGCTACTGCGTGCTATTAGCCCACGTGCCGGGCATGATACTCGCGCTGATTGTGCTGCTCAGTATCGTGCTGCAAAGGCTGCGTGTCAGGACGCCGCGTCAGGCTGTCAGCCACTGGCACTTTTTCCCCTGGCTTTATCCTGATACCCGCGCGCCGCCGCGGCAGTCTGCTTTTTCCCTTTAAAAAATATCGATAACTTTTTGCCTTAAAAAGGAAAAGTATGACTACCTGCACTCCGCGCGCGGCATGGGGAAACCTACTGCGTCGACTCCATTTCTATGTCGGGCTGTTTGTCGGCCCGTTTATTTTCTTCGCCGCGCTGACCGGTACGCTGTACGTGGCGACACCGCAGCTGGAAAATATTCTGTACCGGCACGCGCTCCATACGGATTCCGTGGGGGAACTCCAACCGCTGGCGAAACAGATCGCCGTGGCGGAAAAAACCATCGGCACCGAGCTGCGTTTATACGCCGTTCGTCCTGGCCTGGCTGCGGGTGAAACCACCCGGGTGATGTTTGCCGACCCGTCGCTTGGCCCATCGGAGACCCGCGCTATTTTTATCGATCCCGTTACTCTTGCGGTGCGTGGCGATATGACCGTGTATGGCACCAGCGGGATTTTACCGCTACGCCAGACTATTGATTATCTGCATACGTCCCTGATGCTGGGTAACGTTGGTCGGCTCTACAGCGAGCTGGCCGCCTCGTGGATGTGGGTCGCCGCGCTGGGCGGGATTGCGCTGTGGTTTTATACCCGGCCAAAACGTCGGCTCAACAATCGTTTTCAGAACCGGCGTCGCCTGCATGTCACGCTGGGCTGGGTGTTGCTGGGGGGAATGTTGCTGTTTTCTGCGACCGGCCTGACGTGGTCCCAGTGGGCGGGTGGCAACGTGGATAAACTGCGCGCGCAGATGAACTGGCTCACGCCGCAGGTGAACACCACGCTTTCGGGTGCGCCCGTCACGATGGATGAGCACGCTGAACACCATGGGCATCATGCTGGCATGATGATGCCCGACATGACGATGGATCTGACCCAGTTCGATGGCGTATTGCACGCTGCCCGCCAGGCCGGGATTGATGCGAATAAACTCGAAATCCGCCCGGCGAAAAGCGCTGACCAGGCGTGGACCGTGACGGAAATTGACCGCAGCTGGCCGACCCAGGTGGATGCCGTTGCGGTGGATCCAAATTCCATGCAAATTCTGGACAGAACCCGCTTTGAGGATTTCCCGTTAATGGCAAAGCTGACCCGCTGGGGTGTGGATTTCCATATGGGGATCTTATTCGGGCTGGTTAACCAGTTACTGCTCGTCGCATTTGGCCTGGCGCTGTGTGTGCTGATTGTCTGGGGATATCGGATGTGGTGGATGCGTCGTCCGGCGCAATCGACGACCGATCCGCTTCAGACGCTTTGTCAGTGCTGGCTGGCGCTCCCGGGATGGGGAAAAGCCGTCACGGTGGTGGTCAGCGTATTGCTGGGGCTGGCATTGCCGGTGATGGGCGTGAGCCTGGCGCTGTTTATGCTGATTGACTGGCTACGCTGGCGAGCGGCAACTGGCGTGTCGCTCGCACAATCATCCGTTAAATAAGTCTATGGCGTGCTGATGACCACCGCGACCCGACGGTTTTCAGCACGCCCTTGCGCCGTACTGTTGCTGGAAACCGGATATTTTTTACCTAATCCCTGCGTGGTGAGGTTGCTGCGCGGGATATTGGCGCCTTTGGCCCAGACGTCAGCCACTGCATTGGCACGTTTTAACGACAGCGCTTCGTTGTAGCTCTCTTCTCCGTAATTATCGGTGTGGCCATCCATACGCGCGTGTTTCAGGCCGGTAGCCGCCAGGCGAGAGGCCATGGAGCGGATCTGCGCTTCACTTTCCGGGCGCAGTCTGGCGTCATTTTTATCAAACAGGATTGTATCTGACAGGCCCAAAGACCAGTCGCCATTCAGTTCGTTAAAACCGTATGACTTCATCGCCGCAATTTGCTCAGGGGTGAATTTACCTTCAGGCGGTGACTGACAACCCGCCAGTACCATTGAAGCGAGAAATAACGGCGCGAAGTATCGCTTTAACATATCGTATCCTTTCTAAGTTATTGCTTTTGTACGCTGGTTTTTATCCTGGTACATGTTGCGGTCGGCTTGCTCCAGTAATGCTTCCACAGAGGCACTTTCCCACGCCAGAGCAAAGCCAATGCTAAGTGACATCGTTGCTGTCTGCCCGTTATGCAGATCGAACGGGCGCATAAACTGCTGCGACAGCGCAGCACAAATCTGTTGAACCTCTGCGGCAGACTGTACGCCGTACAGCACCATCGCAAACTCGTCACCGCCAAGGCGGTATGACTGATGACGTTTATCGCCAAACTCAACCATCCGGCGCGCGACTTCAATCAGGACGCAATCGCCCGCAGCATGTCCCCAGGTATCGTTAATAAACTTGAAATTATCACCGTCGAGGAAGAGCAGGGCAGTGTTGGTTTTTGCGGAGGCGTCGTGCATTAATGCCGCGATGCTGCTACGAAACGCCGCCCGATTGGCGAGGCCGGTGAGAGGATCGTGCATGGCGGTACGCAGTAACTGAGCGTTTTTCGCCTGCAGCTTAAGCTGCCACTCTTCCATTTCATCCAGCAGACTGTTGAAGTCTTCGCCAAACTGGTGGAATTCTTCGATGCGACCATCCTTCACCCGCCGGGAAAAGTTGCGGTTGGTGCGTACGTCATGCACGACATCGGTGATGTTTTGCAGCGCCGTGACCATGCCATGATGCAGAGATTGTGTAATCGTAAGCGCGACGGCGGTGGCAAAAAGAATACAGCCGGTAAGAACGGCAAACGACAGCCAGATGAAATGGCTGATGAGATTATCGCGTGCGGTCAGGCGAATTTCGCCGATCGCATTACCGTTATGCATGATGGGCTGTGCGACCGGGTCGGGAAACAGCCAGCGGCTAACCAATGCACCCAGCGTGTCGTTATTCTCTTCCGGGTTCCAGGACCAGTAAGCAAACCGCTTTTTATGCGCGTTAAGAACCTCAGCCACGGCAAACTGGCCCTGTTTACCCAGGGTGGCGAGCGTTTCGTTAGCCGCCAGCGAATCATTAAACACCAGTGAGGCTTCAAGGCTGTGGCTCATTGTTGCGCCGGTTAATTCGAGATTTTTTTGGGCGTATTGCTTTAATGTCACCACGGAAGCAAAACAGAGCAGGAGCCAAATTAACGTCATGTTGATGATGACGCTTATCATGCTGATTCGTCTCAACGTGCTTTTAAACGTTGGACGTGGCGTTGAAGTGATTTCTTTATCCATGCTGCTTATTCCGTGCCAGCATTAATACATCCGGATTGACGCGTACGCCACTGCGCGTCAATGCATCCAGATTAACGGAAAATCTGACCTGGTTATGATCGATTATCAGGCAGAATGCACTGCCAATAACACATTCCGGATTCTGCTCTGAGATTAATAGCAATGCTCTGCCCTGATATTGACTTATTAATTCAAGTTGTTTTGCAGGCGATTCAGCCCCGAAATAAATAGCATCACACGTCGCGGACAGGGCTTCCTGATCGTTACGTACAATGACGGGAGTATAAGGTAACTCGCTTTGCCCCTCTTCGCTGCTCAGTGCTTGCGTGTAGTGAGACGAGGCATAAACGCAGAGTTTAGGTTGCCCGGAAAGTGACGGCCATCGGGTATAGCTCACAATACCCGATACAATCGAACGTACCGATTTATCGGTTTCCGTGAACGTGGCTGCCGGTGCTGGGCCCACCATAAAGAACAGCATTAGCACCAGAGTGAGTCGGAACAAAGAGATCAAGAATGAATTTCTCACCAGAATCCGCCATACCGCTCTGGAAAATAGATGTCCTTACGAGTTGTCGGCAGAATACCATTGTTTATCAAAGTCGTCATTATGTCAGAAATGTACTGAGTACGACCTAAGCTAAATCCTACAGTTGTATATATTCCGGCGTATAAAAAACGGCTTAATTAAGTCTGCTGGAACGCATACTTTCATCCATTCCTTGTTGCCATGATTCATGCAGTTTTGCTGCGTTTTCAACAGTATCACAACTGGCCGGGAAAGATTTGCCTGCTACTCCCCAGGCGTGAATAAAACCTTCCTCACACACTTTTTTCTGTCCGTCGGCGTAGCCACGAAGATATTCACTACGATCAACCTGCGGGTCGTTAAAACTATCGGCCAGCGTCTGATTATCTTTAACCGGCAGACCATTCATGGCGTCTTCTTTACCCGCATCAAACCAGCTGGGACTAGTCCAGTCGGGCTGGAAGGTATAAGGGTTGATCTCACAGCCCGATAAAAACAGCGACAACAGCATCAGAGCGATTGAACGCATAGCCATTCTCCTTTTTTCTTCAGCATAGCCTGGCAAAAGAAAGTGGGGGTGTAATTTTATGTTTACGATTTTGTCGGCTGATTTTTGCAGTAAAATGGCTTTTGTAAAGTAAAGTGTACGTATTTTGGATTGAAATCTTTACTTGTTGTGGTATCGTTGTTTCACCTCTTCGAGGAAAACACCTATCGCAAACGAGCTTTACAGGATCGCCATCATGCAAAAAGACGCGCTGAACAACGTACATATCACTGACGAACAGGTTTTGATTACACCGGATCAACTGAAAGCGGAGTTCCCGCTGAGCGTCGCGCAGGAGGCTCAAATTGAGCACTCGCGCCAGACCATTTCTGACATTATCGCTGGCCGCGATCCGCGTCTGCTGGTGGTATGTGGTCCTTGCTCCATTCACGATCCTGAAACCGCCATTGAGTACGCTCGTCGATTTAAAGCATTAGCGGAGGAGGTCAGCGATAGCCTCTACCTGGTGATGCGCGTCTATTTTGAGAAGCCACGTACCACCGTTGGCTGGAAAGGGTTGATTAACGATCCGCACATGGATGGCTCGTTTGATGTGGAAGCCGGTCTGAAGATTGCGCGTCGCCTGCTGGTTGAGCTGGTCAGCATGGGGCTGCCACTGGCAACCGAAGCGCTGGATCCGAACAGCCCGCAGTACCTGGGCGATCTGTTTAGCTGGTCTGCGATTGGTGCGCGTACTACGGAATCACAAACCCACCGTGAAATGGCGTCTGGTCTGTCGATGCCGGTTGGTTTTAAAAACGGGACCGACGGTAGCCTTGCCACGGCGATCAACGCCATGCGCGCCGCGGCCATGCCGCATCGCTTTGTAGGTATTAACCAGGCGGGCCAGGTTTGTCTCCTGCAGACGCAGGGTAATCCGGACGGTCATGTGATCCTGCGTGGCGGTAAAGCGCCAAACTACAGCCCGGCAGATGTGGCACAGTGTGAAAAAGAGATGGAGCAGGCGGGACTGCGCCCGGCACTGATGGTAGATTGCAGTCATGGTAATTCGAACAAAGATTACCGTCGTCAGCCTGCGGTGGCGGAATCGGTGGTCGCACAAATCAAAGACGGCAACCGTTCTATTATCGGTCTGATGATTGAGAGCAATATTCATGAAGGCAATCAATCATCTGAACAACCGCGCAGCGCAATGAAGTATGGTGTGTCCGTGACGGATGCCTGCATCAGCTGGGAAACCACCGATGCGCTGCTGCGTGAGATCCACAAAGATATAAACGGCCAGCTGGCGACGCGTCTGGCTTAAGAGGTTAGGTATGGTTGCTGAATTGACCGCATTACGCGATCAAATTGATGAAGTGGATAAGGCGCTGCTGGATCTGTTAGCGCGCCGTATGGCGCTGGTTGCCGAGGTGGGTGAGGTCAAAAGCAAATATGGCCTGCCGATTTACGTTCCGGAGCGCGAGGCCTCCATGCTGGCTTCCCGACGTAAAGAGGCCCAGGCGCTGGGCGTCTCGCCGGATTTGATTGAAGATGTCTTGCGTCGTGTGATGCGGGAGTCCTACTCCAGCGAAAACGATAAAGGCTTCAAAACCCTTTGCCCGTCCCTGCGTCCGGTTGTCATAG
>NZ_LNII01000011.1:0-33355 GCF_001463365.1 Enterobacter sp. 50793107
ATGGCGACGATGTACTGGGCTCCACCGTGGTGGATCCGGACGGCAACTGGACCTTCACTCCTGAACAGGATCTGGCCGATGGCGATCACAGCCTGACCGTGATTTCCAAAGACCCGGCCGGAAACGAAGTGACCTCTCCGTCCTTTGATATTACCGTTGATGCGACCGCCCCGGAAAAACCTGTACTGGGATCCGCAACGGATGATGTAGGAACAATTCGTGGCGATCTGAGCAACGGTGGCACCACCGACGACGCAAACCCAACCTTTAACGGCTCTGCAGAGCCGGGCAGCCGTGTCGATATTTATGACAACGGTGAGCATATTGGCTCGACGATTGCGGACGATAACGGGGCCTGGCAGTTCACGCCAACCACACCTCTGCCAGAAGGTGAGCACCATATCACCACCACCGCAACGGATGAAGCGGGCAACACCGGTCCGGAATCGGATGATTTTGTGCTGGTGACCGACTACACCCCACCAGTGGCAAGCAGCGATGTACTGAACATTACGTCCGTAATGGATGATGTCGGCGGCCGTCAGGGTAACGTGGCCAGCGGTGAAATCACCGATGACAGCAAACCGGTTATCAATGGTATTGGTGAAGCGGGAAGCACCGTCTTTGTTTACAGCACGGATGCTAACGGCAAACATCTGCTGGGCTCAGCCGTGGTCAACAGTGAAGGCACCTGGACGCTGGCACTGGATACACCGCTGGTGGAAGGGCTTAATCAGCTGACGCTGGAAACCCAGGACGCAGTAGGCAACCGCGTAGCGGGTGAAGCACCGTCTTACGATATTACCGTTCTGATCCCGGTCAGCACCGAGCCGTCCATCAACAGCGTTGTGGACAACGCCGAGCCGCACGTCGGCCCAATGCAGAAAGGCGAAACCACCAACGACACCACCCCAACCCTGAGCGGCAGCGCTGCACCGGGCGACGTTGTGTCTATCCTCGACAACGGGAAGGTGATTGGCACCGTCAAGGCGGACAGCAGCGGTAAGTGGTCGTTCACCCCGGATACCGCGCTGGCGGATGGTCAGCACACCTTCACCGTTACGGCGACTGACGCAGCGGGCAACGCGCGCACCAGCGGCAGCTTCCCGATCGTGATCGATACTGCGGCACCGTCTCCGGCAGAAAATATCGTTATCAATGATAACGTGGGCGACAAGCAGGGGCCGGTTGGTCCAGGCGACACCACCGACGATCAGTCCCCGACCCTGAGCGGCGAAGCCGAGCCGGGCAGCGTGGTGGACATCTACGATAACGACGAGAAGATCGGTTCCGTCATCGTTGATGACGAAGGTAAATGGTCCTATACGCCAGACACGCCTCTGGCTAAAGGCGATCATGAGATCACCACTACCGTGACCGATCCGTCTGGCAACACCAGTGAACCGTCTCCGGGGATCTCCTTCACCGTCGATCCGGATCCAAACCAGGTTACCGTGGGTGAAGTGGTGGATGACCAGGGACCGATCGTGGGCAACCTGAAGCCAGGCACCGTGACCGATGATGTCCGCCCTGAACTGAGCGGTAAAGGTAAGCCAGGCAGCACCGTGACCATCATGGATGGCGACGATGTACTGGGCTCCACCGTGGTGGATCCGGACGGCAACTGGACCTTCACTCCTGAACAGGATCTGGCCGATGGCGATCACAGCCTGACCGTGATTTCCAAAGACCCGGCCGGAAACGACGTGACCTCTCCGTCCTTTGATATCTCTGTCGATACCGTGGCACCGGAAAAACCGGTTATTGGTGTTGCGACTGATGACGTCGGCTCCAGCCGTGGCGATCTGAGCAGCGGTAGCACCACCGATGATGCGAACCCAACCTTTAAAGGTTCCGCAGAGCCGGGCAGCCGTGTCGATATCTATGATAACGGGGAGCTGATTGGTTCTACCGTGGTGGACGAAAATGGCGGCTGGCAATTTACGCCAACCACCGCGCTGCCAGAGGGTGAGCACCATATCACCACTACCGCAACCGATAAGGCCGGTAACACGGGTCCGGAATCAGATGATTTTGTACTGATCACCGACTACACCGCGCCTGACGCGAGCAAAGTGGCGATCACCGAAGTCTATGACGACGTGAACACCGCAGGCGTGATTGCCTCCGGCGAAGAAACCGACGACAACCGTCCGCTGATCAAGGGGACGGGCGCAGAGCCGGGCAACACCATCACCGTCTACAACGGCGACAAGGTGATTGGCACCGCGAAAGTACAGGCTGACGGCACCTGGTCCCTCGAACCGACCACGCCGCTGCCGGACGGGACGTACACCCTGACGGCGAAAGAGACCGACGGCGTGGGCAATGTCTCCGGTCCGTCCGGTGAGTACATCATCAACGTGGCCACCGTACCGCCGCAGGCACCGACGCTGGACACCGTCTATGACGACGTGGCCCCGCATGCGGACTACCTGCAGAAGGGCGATGTCACCAACGACACCACCCCGACCCTGAGCGGCAGCAGCGGCGTGGCGGGCGGCACCATCAGTATCTACGACAACGGTCGTCTGATTGGCACCACCACCGTGGCCGGCAACGGCAGCTGGAGCTTCACGCCGGATACGGCGCTGGCAGACGGCAGCCATAACTTCACCGCCACCGTCACCGACGGCGTGGGCCGCACCAGTGAGCCAACCGGCGGCTTCGGTATCGTTATCGATACAAAAGCCCCGGACGCGGCCTCTGACCTGCTGGTCACCGACAACGTCGGTGCGTACCAGGGCCCGGTCGTGAGCGGCGACACCACCGATGACAACACCCCGACCCTGAGCGGTAAGGCCGAGCCGGGCAGCACGGTGAACATCATCGACAACGGCCAGGTCATCGGCACCGCGAAGGTGAACCCGGACGGCACCTGGAGCTACACCCCGGACCAGCCGCTGGCGAACGGCGCACACGACCTGACCACCACCGTCACCGATCCGTCGGGCAACACCGGGCCGGAAGGCTCGCACGTGGTCATCACCGTTGACGTGGTCCCGGGCAAGGTGGAAATCACCGCCGTGACCGACGACACCGGCAGCGTGACCGGCAGCCTGTCGCAGGGCGCGCTCACCGACGACACCCGTCCGCAAATCAGCGGCACGGCGAAGGCGGGCAGCACCGTGACCATCATGGACGGCAGCAACGTGCTGGGCACCACCACGGCGGGCGCGGACGGCACCTGGAGCTTCACGCCGAGCGTGGACCTGGGCCGCGGCGACCACACCTTCACCGCCACGGCGAAGGACCCGATGGGTAATGAGTCGAGCAGCAGCAGCTGGACCGTGACCATCGACACCGATGCACCGGTGAAACCGACCATCGACGCGGCGCTGGACGACGTGGGCAGCGTGCAGGGTAACCTGGCGAACGGCGGCACCACCGACGATCCGACCCCGACCCTGAGCGGCAAGGCGGAAGCGGGCAGCACCGTGAAGATCTACGATCAGAACGGCCTGCTGGGCGAAGTGACGGCGAAAGCCGACGGCACCTGGAGCTTCTCACCGGTGGCGAAACTGCCGGAAGGCGAGCACCGCTTCCACGTGACGGCCACCGACAAGGCGGGCAACACCAGTGTGGCATCGGACGACTTCGTCCTGACCCTGGACTACACCGCCCCGGATGCGAGCAAGCTGGCGATCACCGAAGTCTATGACGACGTGAACACCGCAGGCGTGATTGCCTCCGGCGAAGAAACTGACGACAACCGTCCGCTGATCAAGGGTACCGGTGCGGAGCCGGGCAACACCATCACCGTCTACAACGGCGACAAGGTGATTGGCACCGCGAAAGTGCAGGCTGACGGCACCTGGTCCCTCGAACCGACCACGCCGCTGCCGGACGGGAAGTACACCCTGACGGCGAAAGAGACCGACGGCGTGGGCAATGTCTCCGGTCCGTCCGGTGAATACATCATCAACGTGGCCACCGTACCGCCGCAGGCACCGACGCTGGATACCGTCTATGACGACGTGGCCCCGCATGCGGACTACCTGCAGAAGGGCGATGTCACCAACGACACCACCCCGACCCTGAGCGGCAGCAGCGGCGTGGCGGGCGGCACCATCAGTATCTACGACAACGGTCGTCTGATTGGCACCACCACCGTGGCCGGCAACGGCAGCTGGAGCTTCACGCCGGATACGGCGCTGGCAGACGGCAGCCATAACTTCACCGCCACCGTCACCGACGGCGTGGGCCGCACCAGTGAGCCAACCGGCGGCTTCGGTATCGTTATCGATACAAAAGCCCCGGACGCGGCCTCTGACCTGCTGGTCACCGACAACGTCGGCGCCTACCAGGGCCCGGTCGTGAGCGGCGACACCACCGATGACAACACCCCGACCCTGAGCGGTAAGGCCGAGCCGGGCAGCACGGTGAACATCATCGACAACGGCCAGGTCATCGGCACCGCGAAGGTGAACCCGGACGGCACCTGGAGCTACACCCCGGACCAGCCGCTGGCGAACGGCGCACACGACCTGACCACCACCGTCACCGATCCGTCGGGCAACACCGGGCCGGAAGGCTCGCACGTGGTCATCACCGTTGACGTGGTCCCGGGCAAGGTGGAAATCACCGCCGTGACCGACGACACCGGCAGCGTGACCGGCAGCCTGTCGCAGGGCGCGCTCACCGACGACACCCGTCCGCAAATCAGCGGCACGGCGAAGGCGGGCAGCACCGTGACCATCATGGACGGCAGCAACGTGCTGGGCACCACCACGGCGGGCGCGGACGGCACCTGGAGCTTCACGCCGAGCGTGGACCTGGGCCGCGGGGACCACACCTTCACCGCCACGGCGAAGGACCCGATGGGTAATGAGTCGAGCAGCAGCAGCTGGACCGTGACCATCGACACCGATGCGCCGGTGAAACCGACCATCGACGCGGCGCTGGACGACGTGGGCAGCGTGCAGGGTAACCTGGCAAACGGCGGCACCACCGACGATCCGACCCCGACCCTGAGCGGTAAGGCGGAAGCGGGCAGCACCGTGAAGATCTACGATCAGAACGGCCTGCTGGGCGAAGTGACGGCGAAAGCCGACGGCACCTGGAGCTTCTCGCCGGTGGCGAAACTGCCGGAAGGCGAGCACCGCTTCCACGTGACGGCCACCGACAAGGCGGGCAACACCAGTGTGGCATCGGACGACTTCGTCCTGACTCTGGACTTCACCGCCCCGGACGTGAGCAAAGTGAGCATTACCGATGTGGTGGATGACTTTGGTTCCGTGACCGGATCGATTGCTTCGGGTGGTAAGACGGACGATAACACGCCGTTGATCAAGGGTACGGGCGCAGAGCCGGGCAACACCATCACCGTGTACAACGGCGACAAGGTGATCGGCACCGCGAAAGTACAGGCTGACGGCACCTGGGAACTTCAGGTTA
Source organism: Enterobacter sp. 50793107 (assembly GCF_001463365.1). Lineage (NCBI taxonomy): Bacteria > Pseudomonadati > Pseudomonadota > Gammaproteobacteria > Enterobacterales > Enterobacteriaceae > Enterobacter > Enterobacter sp. 50793107. The sequence goes on from NZ_LNII01000011.1 coordinate 5,398, forward strand.
CGAAAGCCCTGCCTGACGGGACGTACAACCTGACGGTGAAAGAGACCGATAGCGTGGGTAACACCACGGCGGCATCACCGGAATACATTATTCAGATCGATGCAGGCGGTCAGCCGCTGCCACCGACCCTGAGCAGTGTGGAAGATGATGTTGCGCCGCATACCGGCCCATTACAAAAGGATGCGACAACCAACGACAACACCCTGTTGTTGACGGGTACGGCTGAAGCCGGTGTCACGGTTCGCATTTATGGCGGCCCGAACGGTACCACCCTGCTGGGTGAAACCAAGGCCGATGCCCAGGGTAAATGGAGCTTCAATACGCCGAAACTGGCGGACGGCGTTCATACGTTTGTCGCGGAAGCGATTAACGACATTGGTCAGGTAAGCCCACAGACTGGCGGCTTCCCAATCACGGTTGATACCAGCGCGCCGGGTGAGGTCACAGGCTTTATCGTGAGCGATAACGAAGGTCCGAAGACCGGTACATTGTCCAATGGCGATACCACTGACGATGCGACACCGACGATCAGCGGTAAAGCAGAGCCAGGCAGCGTTGTTCACATCTATGTGAACGGCCAGGAAAACGGTACTGCGGTTGCAGACGCGAACGGTAACTGGACTTACACCACCGGTTCCCTGGTGGATGGAGAATACACCTTCACCGCGCGTGCTGAAGATTCAGCAGGCAACCTGGGGGCTGAAAATGCCGGAGTCACCGTCACGCTTGATACCTCCAGCGTTCCGGTCACCATCGTCCGCGTAATGGATGATAAAGGCAGCGTCACGGGTGAACTGAAGGCGAACGACGTCACTGACGACGCGCGTCCGGAAATCATCGGTAAGGCGAAAGCAGGCAGCACTGTCACCATCATGGATGGCAACGTGGTGTTGGGCAGCGTCAAGGCCGATGCCAGTGGCAACTGGGTATTTACGCCTACCAGCGATCTGGGCGATGGTGTACACAACATTACGGCAATCGCGAAAGATCTGACGGGTAACGAGGATACCTCCAGCACCTTCAGCTTCGAAATTGACAGTAAAGCACCGAACCGTCCGAGTATCGATTACGCGGAAGATCAAGTGGGAACGATCAAGGACGATCTGAACAGCAACGATGTCACTGACGATCCGCAGCCAATCCTGCACGGTACGGCTGAAGCGGGCAGCACCGTCAATATTTACACCGTTGACGGCACCCTGCTGGGTTCAGTCACCGCGAACAGCAACGGTGCATGGAACTTCAAACCGGGCAGCAAGTTACCGGAAGGCAAAAACACCTTCTACGTGACGGCCACGGATGAAGCCGGCAACGTCAGTGACAAGTCTGCGGACTTTATTCTGACTACCGACTACACCGCGCCGGATGCGAGCAAAGTGACCATTGATTCCGTAACGGATAACGTGGGCAACGTTCAGGGTATTGTTGCAGATGGCGGGGTACTGGATGACTCACGTCCGGTGATCCGCGGCTCTGGTGCTGAAGCGGGCAACGTCATTACCGTCTATACCACCGACAAAGACGGCAACACGAAAGTGTTGGGCACGACCAAAGTGGATCAGAATGGCAAATGGGAACTGACGCCATCTGAGTCTCTTTACGGTGATTCAATCAACAAACTGACCGTGACGGAAACCGATAGTGTTGGCAACGTGGCGAAACCGGCTGACAGCTATGACGTCATTATGTCTGACACCCCGAATGCGCCAGCGATTGTTAACGTCCTGGATGACACTGGCACAACCGTTATCAATCTGGCCGACAATGCGTTGACCAAAGATGACACGCCGACCCTGAAAGGGACTGCGGATGGTGTTGCAGGCGATACCATCACCATCTACAACGGTAGTCAGGTTGTGGGTAAAACAACGCTGAACAGCGATGGCACCTGGAGCTTTACGCCATCACCAGCGCTGGCTGATGGTAACTATATCTTTACGGTGACCAATACCAACAGCGCGGGTCAGGAGAGCGATCGTAGTGGTTCGTTCACCCTCACTATTGACTCAACAGCACCAAATCCGGTTTCCGGTTTACAGGTGGCTGACGATCAGGGGGCCTGGAAAGGTCAGTTAACCGACGGTATGACCACCGACGACAACAAACCGACCTTCACGGGTAAAGCAGAGCAGGGTAGCACGGTCACTATCTACGATAACGGCCAGGCGATTGGTTCAGTTGTTGTGACTAACACTGATGGTAGCTGGCAGTACACGCCAACCACGCCATTAGCAGATGGTGAACACCAGTTTGCGACCCAGGTAACGGATCCGGCGGGTAACGCGAGCGCGATCGTTGACGATATCACCGTTAACGTCTCCACGGGCGCAAGCTATCTGCAACTGCTGCAGGTGGTGGATGATGTCCAGGAAACGGGCGGCTCACGCGTGCTTCGCGAGGGTGAAGTCACCAACGACAGCCAGGTACAGCTGGTTGGTAAGGCGACGGCAGGCAGCACCATTATCATCACTGACGTCGGTGGCGTTCAGCTTGGCACGGTGAAAGCAGATGCCAACGGTGACTGGGAATTCACGCCGCTGAGCAGCCTGAGTGATGGCGCGCATACGCTGCGTATTACCGGGACCGATCCGTCAAATAACCCGCTCACCCCGATTGACTTCGATCTGGTGGTGGACACGGTTGCGCCTGTTGCGCCGGTTATCACAAACGTGCTGGATGATGTGAACCCTGTTCAAGGTTCCGTTGCTCACGGCAAGCCTACCAACGACACCACGCCGGAAATCACCGGTACGGCGGAGAAGGGAAGCACGGTCAATGTGTACCATCAGGTGGATGCGACCACGCGTATTCTGCTTGGTACCGCCGTTGCCGATAGCACGACGGGCCTGTGGACGCTGCAGATCACTGACGCGAACAAGCTGACTGAAGGCACCTGGAATCTGGTGGCAACCTCCACGGATGCGGCTGGCAACATCAGTACGCCGAGCAACACCTGGACGATTGTTGTCGATACCACCGTGTCTGACGCGGTTATCAATATCAGCTCTATTTCAGAAGACCGGGGGGCATCAGATACTGACTTCGTCACCAGCGATAACACGCTGTTGATTAACGGTCAGCTGACGAAAGCCCTGCAGGCGGACGAATGGGTTGAGATTAGCCTCGACAACGGTGCAACCTGGACGCGTGCCTCAACGGTGACCAGTACATCCTGGACTGTGGATATGCAGAACACGCCGCTGAATGATGGTGCTTACACCATTCAGGCTCGTGTGGTGGATAATGCCGGTAACGTTGGCAGTACTGATTCTCAGGCGCTGCAGGTGGCAACAGGTGGCAGTGACATGAATGGTCTGTCTACGACCACCAAAGTCACCACCGATACCAGCCATGGCCTGACGACCGGTGATCACTTCAGCCATGCTGCGACAGCAACTAACAGCGACATGGTTACCCGTGACCGTACAGTGACCATCAGCGGTAACCTGAGCGCGGCGCTACAGGCGGGTGAGCATCTGCAGATCTCCCTGGATAACGGCAAAACCTGGCAAACGCTGGCACTCAACGGCCAGAGCTGGAGCTATGTACTGCCGGAAGCGACAGCAAGCACCACTCACAGCTTCAAGCTGCAGGTCATTGACGTTGCGGGCAACCCAGGTACGAACACGAAGTTTGCGGATAGCTACAACGTGGTTATCGATCTGGATTCTCCGAACGGTATTACCGGGGCGCCAGATGTGCCGCAGCACACCACCACAGGAGATTCGTTCACCTTCTCCAGCGGTCAATACGGTCGTGTTGAAGCGGGGGCGATTGTCTCGCTGGTGAGTGACGTCAACAACAACGGGACATATCAGGAAGGTCTGGATCAAGTCATTGGCTTCGTGAAGGCTAACGCTGACGGCTCCTGGAGTCTGAATACGTCACTGCCTTCTGGCGCACATAACCTGGCCTTTGTGGTCTGGGATGAAGCGGGTAACCGCTCAAGCATGAGCGCCAGCACCAGTACAGGTGTCACCGAAGGTGGCGGCAGTACGCTGATTGAACAAACCTGGGGGGGAACGACCGATGCGGATAGCCGCGGTCTGAACGCCGCTGCGGTGACCATCAGTCAGGATGGTTTGTGGTCATTCTTCCAGAGTGCTCGTGGCACTTCTGGTACATCGACCGCTAACGCCGGACGTGTCTATGACTCCGTCACGCGTGAAGACTACGATTCAACGTACCTTGCCCAGCCGTCAACCGACAACGGTGCGGGTTACAACGTAGATAGCACGTCATACAGCCGTTATGTTAACTCCGCAGCCTTTGCGGACATTAACCGCGATGGCTATGCCGACGTCATGTCTCAGATCAGTAGTTATAGCAACGCGGGTCGTACCGCCTACTGGCTGCAGAACGCGGACGGTAGTTACTCCGCGAAGGCGCTGGATCAGGGCACCCTGAACCACCTCGGCGGCGTGATTTCCTATGACCGTGAAGGTGATGGCTATCTGGACTTTGTGCTGGGTGACTCCGAAGCAGACTCCATTTCGTTCATCAAAAATACGCAGGGCACGCTGAGTTACGAGGACAACTCCGGTTTCTCTGACGGACATCCTGGCGGGGCATTGCCAACGTCGCTGAGTGTGCTGCACGAAGTCGGGGCTGTGGATATCGATAACAACGGTACCGTAGATATTACGGCACATATCGACTACAACGGCGCTGGCAACCTCGTCGGCAACAACTCCCGCGGTCTGGGTATCTTGTATAACCAGACTACCGGGACGTCGAACACCAACTTCGGTGAAGTTGGCTACTACGCGAACGTGTTCCGTGACGATGGCCATGAAGACTACGGTAACTTGTCTATCTCCATGACCTATGCGGATTACAACAACGATGGTTGGCTGGATCTGTTCCTGAGCCGTGGTTCGAAGGGGGGAAGTAACAGCGACGAGAGCCGTATCTATCTGAACGATGGTACCGGCAAGCTCAATGCAACGGACAGCCAGGCACAGTGGTTTGGCGATAACGTTGATGGCGGCACGTCGCTGGCAGTGGACTGGAACCACGACGGTAAGATGGACATCATCGAAGTGCCACGCTCTGGCGTGACTGGCTCGCCGATGTTGTATACCAATACCGGTAGTAACAACTGGGGCGCCAATAAAGTCAGCCTGACAGGTAGCACGACGTTCAACAACATGACGGGTGCCGTCGCACTCGACTATGACTGGGACGGTTCGATGGACCTGGTGCTGTACCGCTCTGGCGCAGATGCTGATGTCGTGGCAAGAGACGACGCGGGACGCACGATGCTGGTGAAAAACACCAATATCGCGGCGGACGGCACGAGCCTGCAGATCCGTATTGTTGACGGCAACGGCATCAATACCTTCTACAGCAACACCGTGAAGTTATACAACTCAGCGGGCGAGCTTGTGGCAACCCAGTTGATTAACCCGCAGTCCTCTGGTTCCAGCAACAGTATGGGTCTGGTGAGCTTCTTCGGGCTGGATCCGAATGAAGTTTACTCCGTGCAGATGCTGCGCATTACCGATGGTAAAGCGGATCACGTTGGCGCAACGAGTAGCATTGGTGGTTACACAAACGGTACGGTAAATGAGAGCTGGGGGGGCCTGACAACAGGTAAAGCCCATGACTCTTACGTACTGACGGCGGAAAGCAGCAATGCGGCGAACAACACCTCCGGAAACAACGGGATCATCGGGACGGGCTATAACGACACCTTCTTCGGTTCTGCAGGCAACGACACCTACAACGGTGGCGGCGGCTGGAACCAGATTGTGAGCGGTAATCCTGTCTGGAGCGAAACTGCCGGTATGGACGTTGTTGACTATAGCCGTTCAACCACTGCGATCAACGCGAACCTGTGGACAGGCACTGCAACCGGTAACGGCACCGATCAGCTCCTCAACATCGAGGGTCTCGTAGGTTCCAGTCAGCAAGATACGTTTACGGATAACTCCGCGAATAACGTGTTTGAAGGACGTGGTGGCAATGACGCCTTCTACCTGGTCAACGGCGGTAACGATACGCTGATGTACAAGGTGTTGGCAGGTCTGAGCAACGACAGCACCGGTGGCAATGGTCATGACACGATCCACGGCTTTAAGGTGGGTAATCTGGTGAAAGACAGTGATGCAGATCTGCTCGATATGAGTGAACTGCTTGACTACAAAGGTTCTATCTCCTTCTTCGAAGACGAAGGAAAACTGGAGCTGGATTACTCCTCCCGCGGCGTACTTGACTACGTCAAGGTGGAAGTTGTGGGTAGTGATACCGTGATCAGTATCGACCGTGACGGTCAGGGCGGGCAGCATGGATTTACGCAGGTTGTCACGCTGGCTGACGTGCAAACGGATTTGGTGACGCTGCTACAGAATAACCAAATCATGATGTAACCCAGTAAATACCCGCCATCTTCGGATGGCGGGCTTTCTGCACGCATCTACCAATCGTTGTTACACAGTCATTCACTGGGTTAATCGGGAATTTGATAAATGAAAGTAACCCTTAATAAGTTTAAAAAAATAAACCTGGCGTGTGCGATTACTGCCGCGCTCAGCATATTGATATCCAGCACTGCATATTCAGCAGAACGAGTGAAGCACGTCATCGATATACCGGAAGACGTCAAAACCACTTCAGGGAAGACGGCACCACAGCCTTACCGTCCTGTTGCGGATGTGACACCGGAACTGGCACAAATTGTGGTTTATTACCCTGAGGGGAGCGTGCCCGCGACGATCTACGTCGACCGCGAGCTGCAGTCGGTACTGCTGCCGGGGCAATTTACCGTCCTGTGCGCCGCGCCAGGCGCGCATGCGGTGGAGTCCTGGTTCAACGATCACCCTGCTTATCAGGGGAAACAAAATCCTCTGCAACAGCTCAATGCCGAGAGTGCGCAAACCTATTTTATTCAGGTTAATCCAGGTACGTCAGGAAATACGGCGGCCCTGGAAGAGCGTTCCCGGGCTGAAGCTCTGTTGAGTAAGATGCATAAACAGACCAAAATTATTAACCGTGCATCGCAGGTAAAAACCTGTGATTACGTTAATAACAGCGGTGTGGTGCTTATTCAGGAGCAAGTCCTGTTCCGCTTTGCGGCAAGTAATGCGGCAGGGATTTTTGCTGAATCCCGCAATAAGCTGGACGAGGTGGTGAAATTCACCAAAAAGGCGAATAACGTCAGTGAGATCCAGATTGTGGGTTATACCGACGCAATTGGCAGCCGTGAGGCTAACCAGCGCCTGTCTGAAGCACGTGCCGATACCGTTCGTTCATTGCTGATTGAGAAAGGAATTAAACCGGAGCTGATCAATAACACGACGGGCAAGGGAATAGCACAAAGCGCTGAAGGCTGCGGTACCTCTGCCAGCCAGCAAGCGGCAGGATGTAACGTCAACAGCCGCCGCGTAGAAATTTTAGTGAAAAGCCACTAAGTCAGCATCGATACAAAAATACGGATTGCGGAGACGCTTTCCGTATTTTTTTTTGTGAATAATTTGACGGTGTTATGGAGACACGGGTGCGTGTTAGAGGTGGAGAGGGATTAAGCAGTTTGTGGTTCGTACATCTTAATGTGGGCAATGCTGTAGTACTTTTTCTTTTCTCTGATTATGTCATGGTCAATCGAGGATTTAATGATTTCGCCGCAGGAATAGATTTTCTTTAAAGAGTTAAACCCCAACTGTTTCATTATGCTGTTGCTGTAGGTATAGGTGGTTTTGGGTTTGATGTTATATAAGGTACTGATGTCGTCAATCGTGTAGCCTGAGATCATCAACTTCAGGACACAGAACTCCATATGCGTCAGTTCGATATGTTTTTTGACGATCCCGCTTTTGCTGGGGTGACGCTGGGTATGCATTTTCCTGACGATTTCATCGTTGGTCAGATTATTGATATTCACGAGACGATGTTTGTAATGCGAGCAAATGCATGCGAAAAGCTCCGGAAAGATATCCGAGTGGTAAGCGATGATGATCTCTTCAATGGCGTGGAGGTTTGTTTTCTGTTTTAGTGAGATAAGCCACTGAAAGTAGATGATGTTGCTATAAATAGAGTCAGGAAGCACCAGGTACAAGGTAAAAAAACTCTCTTTTTTCATACCTTTTACCCAGTCATGAAAATGGTGCTGATTATAAAAAGAGAGAATCTCTTCTTTTTTGAACGTATTGGAAAGTAAATGGCGCAATCCGATGTTGCTGAAATGACATCTTGATAATATGACCCGCGACGTATCCATTTTTATCCCTTTGGTTAATGTATTCTGCACGCCTCTTTTTGGTGTAAGATTTGCATGCTAACGATCTTATGATACGGTATGTATATATTTTCATTTTACACGATGTCTCAGGGTTAATATTTGAGAATAGTCCCCGCATAAATGGGAATTGTTTACGTGCCTGATGATTGGACGGCTTTCTATATTAATGATAAGAAAGAGATGTCAGGGGTTAGGATTACTCTACGTCTACAGGACATGCATACTTTTAAGGTTTATCATTTAATCAATTGTGGAATGCCACGCTTCATTCTCTCTGCACCACCATGGGTGATTGATTAATTATAAGGAAATGTCATTTCACCGAAATGGCATAAAGAAAAGTATGAGAAAATTGCCAGCTCTGTTTATTTTCACCACGCTATTTTTACTGGCAGGGTGTCAGATAACCCCCGGAAGCCATATTGATACCGACGGAAAAACGGTTGTCGAAACGCCCGACCCCGATAATATCAATGACGTAAAGGTGAATGTTTACCCCGTTACGCCGGCGCTGATTGAGAAATTACGTGAAAACGTCGTGGTCGCCCACGCCAATGCGGAGCTGAATAAACGACTCGAAGCGTATGAGTACCGTATTGGGGTTGGGGACATCATTATGGTCACGGTGTGGGAACATCCTGAGCTTACCACCCCGTCTGGCCAGTATCGTAGCGCCAGCGATACGGGAAACTGGGTCCATTCAGACGGCACTATTTTTTATCCGTACATCGGGAAAATCCATGTTAAGGATAAAACGGTCACTGAAGTCAGAGAGCTGATTACCGAACACCTGGCGAAATACATTGAGTCCCCACAGGTCGATGTGGGGATTGCCGCGTTTCGCTCTCAGAAAGTGTATGTCTCTGGTGAAGTTAATCAGTCCGGGCAGCAGCCCATCACTAACGTTCCATTGACCATCATTGATGCGGTTAATCTGGCGGGTGGGCTGACTGAAAACGCAGACTGGGGGAATGCTGTTTTAACCCAGGGGGGTAAAAAATCAATCATTTCGCTGCAAGCGCTTATGCAGTATGGCGACCTGCAGCAGAACAGGTTGCTCTATTCCGGCGATATTCTGTATATCCCGCGTAATGATGATCTAAAAGTCTTTGTCATGGGCGATGTGGTGAAGCAAACCACCATGAAAATGGATCGCTCAGGCATGACGCTGACCGAAGCGTTGGGTAATGCGGAGGGCATGAATCAATTAACCAGTGATGCCAGCGGTATTTTTGTGATCCGTTCGGAAAACAAACCGGATGCGTCAAAGGGAAAACAGGCAAATATTTATCAGCTTGATGCCAGGGATGCGACGGCGCTGGTGCTTGGCACCGAATTCAGGCTCAAGCCGTACGATATTGTGTATGTTACGACCGCACCGATTGCGCGCTGGAACAGAGTCATTAATCAATTAATGCCAACCATTAGTGGTGTCTACAGCCTGACTGAAACGACGCGCTTCATCAGAAACTGGAGTAATTGATATGAATGGCAGGTATCAGTCCATTCTTGTCGTCTGCACAGGCAATATTTGTCGTTCCCCGGTGGGGGAACGCATTTTGCGTTCACGCTTGCCCAATATGATCGTAGATTCCGCCGGGATTGCTGCGTTAACGGGGGAAGCGGCAGATCCCGTAATGGTTAACACTGCACGTGAAAATGGCCTTTCGTTAGAGGGTCATTGTGCCAAACAACTTACACCGCTGATGTGTCGTGAATATGATTTGATTCTGGCCATGGAGCAAAACCATATTGAAGCCGTGACCCGCCTGGCAATGGAAGCCCGGGGAAAGACATTTTTATTCGGATATTGGCTCCAGCAAATGGAAATTCCTGATCCTTATCGTCGGGGTCGAGATATCTCAGGTGTTATTTTTCAACAACTTTTTTCCGCTGCCGAAGAATGGGTCAAGGTTTTCCAGCAGGTTAAATAATCAGGGCTGATTAGAGCATGTTTGACAAACAGATTAGCAATTCGCAAACCGATAATGTTCTGCGGCAGGAGGATATTGACATCGTTCAACTCCTCAAAGTCTTATATTACAGTAAGGTCTGGATAGCGGCGACGACATTACTGTTTATCGCGTTCGGTATCGTTATTGCTTACACCTTAGCGCCGGTCTATAAAAGTGATGCGTTAATTCAGGTTGAGAGAAATGCATCTACGGGGCTGTTGAATAAGCTCTCTACGATGCTGCCTGAAGGTTCCGGGGTCGCTTCAGAATCTGAAATTTCGTTAATTAAATCGCGGATGGTGATCGGTAAAACCGTGCGCGATCTGGGGCTGGATATCTCCGTGACTGAAAAACGCTATCCGTTTGCGAATGGCCTGCTCCTGCGCCTGTTTGGCAAACCCACGGGTAACATTGAGGTTGCAACCTTAACTGTCCCCGAGGAGTTCCTGGACGAAGCGTTAATCCTGAATATGACAGTTGCGGGTGAGTACACCCTGCAGGTCGGCGAGGCCGTTTTGCACGGTAAAGTGGGGGTTCCTCTTCACGCGCACGGCATTGATTTTATGATTGAACGTGCCGAACTGACTCAGGACACCGTGTTCATTTTACGTAAGCACAATGAATATTCGGTAATTGATGAGATCAAAAACAATATTGCCGTGGATGGAAAATCCGGTGGCAATGGGATGCTGCATCTGAGCATGACCGGCACCGATCCGGTTATGATCAGCAAAATCCTTGAAACCATCAGCCACAATTATCTTGCCCAGGACGTTGAGCGTAAGTCAGAAGAGGCCAGCAAGAGTCTGGCCTTTGTGAACGAACAATTACTGCAAATCAAAAACAATCTGGTGACGGCAGAAACGAAACTCAATGATTTCAGAAAGAATAATGAGTCGGTGGATTTATCCCTTGAAGCGAAATTCATTTTAGACAATGTGGTGTCCATTGATACCCAACTGAATGAATTAACCTTTAAAGAAGCCGAAATTTCAAAGCTCTATAAACGTTCGCATCCGGCTTATAAAGCGCTGTCAGAAAAACGTGCGGTACTGCAGGAAGAGAAAGAGAAGCTCAATCAACGTATCAGTACGATGCCGCGGACTCAGCAAGAAATTTTGAGCATGACCCGTGATGTGCAGATGGGAAATGATATCTATATGGTGCTGTTGAATAAGCAGCATGAACTCAATATCAATAAGGCCAGCACGCTGGGCAATGTTCGCATTATTGACAATGCCGTCACGCAGCATAAGCCGATTAAACCGAAAAAAACGTTGATTGTCATCCTGTCGGCGCTGTTGGGCTTCCTGTTCGCCTCGGGCGTGATTCTGCTACGCAACATGTTAATTAAAGGGATCAAACAACCCGCGGAGCTGGAAAAGCGGGGCATCCCTGTCCATGCCGTCGTACCGCTGGCACCTGAACTGACAAAGAGCAGACGCTGCCGGGCGATTACCACCTATCAGTCTGATGAGCTGTTAGTGAAATCGTCGCCAACCTCGCTGGCGGTCGAAGCGATAAGAGGGCTGCGGACCAGCCTTCATTTCGCCATGCTGAAGTCAGAAAATAAAATATTAATGATTTCAGGCACCTCTCCGGGGGTGGGTAAATCCTTCGTCAGTTCAAACCTTGCGGTGCTGATGGCGCAGGCCGGTTCACGGGTGCTGCTGATTGATTGCGATCTGAGAAGGGGATATTTGCACAGCATCTTCTCCCAGGCGGAAGGCCATGCCGGGCTTGCCGATTATCTCTCTGCGAATGCGGCGGTGTCCCAGGTGATAGAAGAGACAGAGTACCAGGGCGTCGATTTTATTGGCCGGGGAAGAATGGTCAATAACCCCGCCGAGCTGTTTATGACGGAGAAATTCCAGACACTCGTTGACGCCTGTTCAGCGCAATACGATGTCATTCTTCTCGATACACCGCCAATTCTGAGCGTTACGGATGCCGCGATTATTGGCCGATTTGCCTCAACGTCTCTGATGGTCGTCAGATTCGAACAGAACTCGGTCCAGGAGGTGGAAGCGGGGCTGCGTCGATTCACTCAAAACGGGATTGCCATCCAGGGGGTCATATTCAATGGCGTTGAAAAACGCGCTTCGGCCACCTATAGCTATGGCGACTACTCATACCAGGAGTAATTCATCTCTCTTCTTTTAAGGAATAAGTCTTGACAGGCCGGGAATGTGTAATATTCCTAATGCCTGTGGACTTGTTCCTGGTTAAAAGTTCCCTTTATGTTATGCAGTCTGAATGCTAATTTCAGATAAAAATGCCAGAATTAATATCAAGCAATGCTCTTAAAATCTAAATTAATGAACCATCAGGGAACCACAAGGGGGGATAAACAGTAATCAACGGATGTGAAGTAGTTATTTAGAGTGGTGATGTTATATTTTGAAAAAATGTAATAATTCCGAAATAAAGAGTCGATTAAATGAATAGTAATAAAAATAAAGTCTTTCAACTCGAGTTGAAGTGGCATCCTGTTGCCGCTTCTGTGCTACTCGCTCTGCCAATTGTTGCGCACTCAGCAGAGATCAACATCAAGAACGGCGTGGTTTATACTGCCGGGAATGTGCCTGTCATTAACATTAATAAAGCCAACGATAAGGGGCTTTCTCATAATGTCTATGACAACTTAAACGTTGATAAGAATGGGCTTATCTTCAATAACAGCATGACTGAATCAAATACCGTTCTGGCGGGTAAGATTCAGGGGAACAGCAATCTGACGTCCGGGACGGCGAAAGTCATCCTGAACGAAGTCACGTCTAAAAATGCCTCTGCGATTAACGGCATGATGGAAGTGGCCGGCGATAAAGCCGATTTAATTATTGCTAACCCGAACGGTATTACCGTTAACGGTGGCGGCGCCATTAACACCAGTAAACTGACCCTGACAACCGGTACGCCGGATATTCAGAACGATCAGTTAGCCGGTTATTCTGTTAACGGTGGTACCATTACGCTGGGTAAACTGAATAACGCCAGCCCGACGGAAATTTTGTCTCGCAATGTTGTCGTGACCGATAAAGTCACAGCTAACGAGCTGAACGTTGTCGCCGGTAATAACTACGTTAATGCTGCAGGTCAGGTGACCGGTTCAGTAACCGCAGCCGGAACGCGTAATGCCAACAGCATTGACGTTGCAGTGCTGGGCGGTATGTATGCCAATAAGATTAACCTCGTCAGCACCGAAAGCGGTGTGGGCGTGCGTAACCAGGGCATTATTGCGGGTGGCATCAACGGCGTAAATATTGACGCTAACGGTCAGTTGCTGAACAACACTGCGCGCATTGAGTCCTCTGGTCAGATCAATATTAAAACCAACGGCGCACTGAGCAACGTCACCGGGGATATTACCTCTGTGGGTACCATCGCGCTGGACACCAATAAAAACAGCCTCAATAACAGCCGTTCAGGCAACATTTCGACAATGGGAGACCTCTATGTCAATAGCGGCGCCATTGATAACACCAACGGCAAAATGGCGGCGGCAGGCATGCTGGCTGCGGATACCAACGGCAACACCTTAACCAACTACGGTAAAGGGAATACTGTCGGTATTGAAGCCGGTATCGTGGCGTTAAAAACCGGTACCCTGAATAACAGCAACGGCCAGATCAAGGGCGGGTATGTGGGTCTTGAATCTGCTGCTGTGAACAACAACAGCGGTTTAGTCGACTCCCTGGGCGATGTGAACGTGGTGAGCGGCGGTAACGTCGATAACAACCGGGGCATGATCCGTTCTGCGGGCGGTTTCACCAAGATTGCCGCGAAAGGTACGATTAACAACGGCGCGACCAAAACCGCCGACACGGCCAGTAATGACTCGTTAGGCATTATCGCTGAGAAGGGCGTGCAGATTGCCGCGAACAGCATCAATAACAACGGTGGGCAGATGGCGTCAAATGGCGATATCTCCCTTGAAAGTGCCGGCGCGATTGATAACTACTCGGGCAAACTGAACTCAAACAGCAAGGTGATTGCCAAAGCGGCCTCTATGCGTAACGACAACGGCGGTGTTGCGGGTCGTACCGGTGTGAGTGCCGCAGTGGGTGGAAACATCACCAACTACATCGGCGTCTTCAGCTCTGAAGAAGGGGATGTTGCCCTGGCATCGAATGCCCTGAACAACCGCGGTGGCTTCATTATGGGACAAAACGTCACCATTAATGCCAACGCAGGGGTGAACAACAATACCGCGTTCATCGTTGCCAGTAAGGTATTGAGCGTCACTGCAGGCGATAACATCGAAAACCGTTACGGTATCGATTTCGGATCCACGTTTGGTACCTACTTCGGCATGCCGCAGCAGAACGGCGGGATGGTTGGTAAAGAAGGTGTCTCGCTGTCCGGGAACTATATCTATAACGGCGAAAGCCGCATCATTGCTGAAAATGGCCCGCTTACAATGCAGGCACGAGGCAGCATTGATAACGCGCGTTCGTTGCTGGTCAGCGGCGGGGATGCCTCCATCAAAGCGGGAAGCACCCTGACGAACAACTACGCAACCATCTACAGCATGGGCGACCTGCTGATTGATGCCAACAGCGTGAGCAACTACAGCAACGGTGCGCTGGAAGATAACAACGCCACTGGCGTTATCGCGGCAGATAAAAAACTGACCATGAATGTGAAGAACAGCTTCACCAACTATGGCTGGATCAGCAGCCTCGGTGATGCCATTCTCAATATTCTGAACGGTTCTTTAACTAACCGTAATACGCTCTCCGCTGAGAAGTCTCTGACCGTGTCTGCACAGACCGGGGTTGAAAACCTGAAAGATATCGCCGCGGGCGAGTATCTGGTGGTGAACAGCCAGCGTGGTGTGACCAACAACTCCAACAGCAATATGGTGGGTGATAAGGTCACGATCTCTGCGGTCTATGATATTAACAACCGTGGCAATATCGTCGCTGACAGCAGCCTGGCGATGAGCGCTAAAGGCAATATCTATAACGATCTGAATATGATCAGCTATGGTGACATTGCCTTAAGTGCTAATAACATTGATAACGCCTCGCGTAAAATCAAAGCGGTGGGTGATGTCACGCTGACAGCGGCCGGGAATGTGAGCAACAGCCGCGGCGAAATCAGCTCTGAGACTGGCGATATCACTATCAATGCGGGTGGCACCGTAGATAACTACTACGGCCAGCTCCTGTCCGGTAGCGATATTGCGCTGAAAGCGAACCGTCTGAACAACGACTACGGTCGGGTTGCCGCTTACGGCAATATCGATCTGGCGCTGACGGGGTATTTCGACAGCAACCGTGGTTCCGTCCTTTCTCAGACGGGTGATATCACACTGGCTGCCAACACCGTTGATAACAACAACGGTCTGATTGCCGGTAAGAATGTCACCGTCGAGTCAAAAGGTGCGGTTTACAACAACACTGCCATGATCGTGGCAGACAAAAAGCTCTCCGTGAACGCGGCAGGGAATGTTGAAAACCGTGACGGTAACAACTTCGTACGTAATCATGGCGAAACCTTCGGTGTGACGGGCGATGTGGGTGGCATGATTGGCCGTGAAGGTGTCGCGGTTTCCGGTCAAAACGTCTACAACAACAACAGTAGCATCATCGCTGATAACGGTGCGCTGAGCGTGCTGTCTAAAGGGACGCTGGACAACACCCGCGCTATGCTGGTGAGCGGCGCTGACGCCATCATCAAAGCGGCCGGTACGTTCTATAACAACTATGCCACCACCTACAGTGCAGGCAACCTGGATATCACTGCGGGTACGCTGAACAACTACAGCGATGGCAGCATGGAGAGCAACACGGCGACCGGCGTTATCGCGTCAGATAAGAATCTCAGTCTGACGGTTGATAACAACGTCACCAACTACGGTTGGATCAGCGGTAAAGGCGATCTGAACTTCAATATCCTGAAAGGTGCACTGACTAACCGCAATGCAATCTCTTCAGGTAACGCTCTGGCGATTAATGCCCTGAACGGTGTTGAGAACTTTAAAGACATCGTGGGTGTGGCCAGCGCGAAAATTGATACTCAGCGTCATGTTACCAATAATGCCAACGGCAATATCCTTGCACAGAATATCGTGATTAATGCCGGTGCCGACATTAACAACCGCGGTAATATTGTGAGCGATTATACGCTGTCTGTGAAAACAGCAGGGAATATCTATAACTACCTCAATATGCTGACTTATGGCGTTGCGGGTGTCACTGCGAATAACGTGACAAACAGCGGTCAGGATGCAGTATTTGGTGGCTTATACGGTATGGAACTGATTACCAATAAAGTGACCAATACCGGCACGATTGTTGGTATGTAATCTAAAGGTGTAACAAAAGGCAGCAGCTATTGTCTGATAGCGCAAAGTCAGCACGAGACCCTGCTGCCTTTTTTTCTGAGAAAGTGAATGGAACTGCGATTTAAATTTTTACTGTCATTGCTGGTAATGTCGTCTCAAGCGTTTGCAGTTGACGATATTAATGCCCTGATTAAACAGCAGCAAAATGCAGATCTAAATACTTTCAAAGAACACAAGGTGTATCGGCAGGATGTTTTCTCCAGCACCGAACGTAAAGTATTTAGACTGGACAAATTACCTGAGGAGAAAAACTGTTTTACCCTTAAAGCACTTGTTCTTGATAATGATTTTTTGAAACGTAAAACCGAAAAGGCGATAAAAAAAGAGATCGTCGGGCGCTGCGTGGGCAGCATCGGTGTGGTGAAAATTGCCGCCGCGTTACAGGATTTTTATATCGATGCCGGTTACATCACGACCCGCATTACGATCCCTTCGCAGAATATTTCGTCTGGCACGCTGAAGCTTGACGTCAATGCGGGGAAAATAGAAAAAATTATTGTCGAGCATAATGATATTAATCCATGGATGCTGCCGTTTGCGAAAGAGGACATCCTTAATATTCGCGATATCGAGCAGGGTCTGGAAAACCTGCAGCAAGAACCCGGCGTGGATGTGAAGATCAATATCGAGCCGGGTACAAAGCACGGGTATAGCACCATTCGCATCAGCACCAACCGGGAAAAACAGTGGAGCGTGCGGGCGAGCTATAACAACTGGGGCGATAAAGCGACAGGAGAACACCTGACCTCTGTGGTGGGCTATCTCTATAACATCGCCCGGTTTAGCGATCTGTTTTATCTCGCCGGAACGAAGAGCACGACGGGTCAGTATCAGAGTGTAAGTGGTTACTATGCCCTGCCGGTAGGCTACTGGAACTATTCGCTGTTTTATGGCAGCAGCAAGTCACGTCAGGCGATACCGCTCTATTACACCACGGTGGATTACGCCGGTAAGAGTGAGTACGGCAGCGTGAAGGCGACGCGCACGGTCTACCGGGATAAAAGCCGGAAGGTGACGGGGAATGCCGAGCTGATCCATCGAAAAGCCGGTTATACCCTTAATGGCGAGGAACTTGTCTTACAGAAGCGTGACATGGATAACGTCAGGTTTGGCGTGAATTACACGCAGCAGCTGGCAAATGCACACTGGGATTCAACGGTATCCTGGCAGCGTTTTGTCACCTGGTTCGGCGCCGAAAAAACGCCGGATATGGTGTATGGCAATGTCAGTCCCGTCAGTCAACTGGTGAATGTGGAAAGTCGCTATACCCGACAATTTTCTCAAACTGCCTATAGCGCTTTTTTTTTGGCGCAATACGCACCGCGTGAGCTGACGCTGCAGGATCAAATGACGATGGGCGATCGCTGGAGCGTGCGCGGGTTTGAAAACAGCGTTGGACTGACCGGGAACAGCGGGTACTACCTGCAAAATACATTCTATCGCCCGGTGCGAGGAATGAACGCAAATTATTATGTTGGCGTAGATGCCGGTCATATAAGACGGGACAGTGTCTATGGCGAAGAGATTATCGTCGGCAGCACCCTGGGTATTCAGGGGAATGTGAAAAGCCTGGCGTACGATTCATCAGTCTCCATGCCGGTTAAATATCCTGGCAGCATGGACGTGAATAAATTTAATTTTAATCTGAATCTTTCTTATCAGCTTTGAAAGGGAAGCACGATAAATGCGTATCGGCACGGACATTGTGGAAGTTTCGCGCATACAGCGAGCGATAACAAACTGGCAAAGCGATTTTTTACAGCGCGTCTTTACCCCGCAAGAAAATATAAAAATTAACCAGGAAGATCCTAACTATGAGCGCGCATCAGGATTCTGGGCGGCAAAAGAGGCGGTCGTTAAGGCGCTTGGCTGTGGATATCGCGACGGCATCACCTTTAAGGATATTGAAATAAACCATGACGAACTGGGTTGTCCCCATCTGATTTTCTCTGGGCGAGTCAAAGAGTTGCTTATTGAAAAGCAGATGGCGAATGCCTCGCTCAGTATTTCGCATTGTCAGCACTATGCGACAGCCGTTGTCATACTTTATTAACCTAACTAATTGTGAATATTATGTATCAATACAATGATCTTAAGGAAAAGACGGTTCTGGTCACCGGCGCCAGTGGTGATATTGGCCTGGCGATATGCGCTAAATTTCTTGACCAGAATTGCGATGTTTATGCGCTGTATAAATCCAATGCCACGCAATTAACGGAACTGAAAGAAACGCATCCGGCAGGAAGCAAGCTCACTGTCATTCAGTGCGATCTCGCCGATGCGCAGAGTGTCACTGCACTCTGTTCACGCCTGACCGAGGAAGCGGGCAAGCTTGATGTGCTGGTTAACAACGCCGGGATTGTAAAAGACAGCCTGTTTGCCTCGATGAGCTTTGATGACTTCAGCCAGGTGGTAGACACCAACCTGTTCAGCATTTTCCGTCTGACGAAAGAAGCCTTAATGCTGCTGCGCTCCGCAGAAAACCCGGCCATCATCAATGTGGCCTCCATTGCGGCCATTATCCCCAGCGTCGGGCAGGCGAACTACAGCGCGTCGAAGGGCGCAATCCTGGGATTCACCCGCACGCTGGCGGCTGAACTTGCGCCGTATGGCGTGCGCGTAAATGCCATCGCGCCGGGGATGATTGAATCCAAAATGGTGAAAAAAGTATCCCGCACGGTGGTGCGTGGCGTAACGGCATCTATTCCATTGCGTCGTCTGGGTAAATGCGACGAGGTTGCCAACACCGTCGTTTATCTGGGCTCCACTGCCTCCAGCTACATTGTGGGTCAAACCATCGTTATCGATGGCGGCCTGGTGATGCGGTGATTTATGTCTAAATACGTTATCCCCTCGAAGATCTTTCTGGAAATGGGCGGCTGGCGTCAGCCGTTGCTGATGGTCGACAGAATTGATGACTTCAAATATGGCGAAAATGGCTTTGTGAAGGTGACGAAGCATATCACCTACAACGAGCCCTATTTGCTCGGGCATTTCCCGGACGATCCGATCATGCCTGGGGTTATTATTTCTGAGATTTTTGGTCAGGCCAGCGAGTATCTCTCGTTCCTCACCGATATTTGCGATATCTACAACCAGACATACGGCACGGAACTGAAATCGTTACGCGATATTCATGCGCTCATTCAGCGTGACGAGATGCGGGAGATCATTCGCACGCGCCGCGCGCAGGTTCGCGGTGTTCTGGCGGCCCAGAATTTGAAATTTAAAGATATTGCCTACCCAGGTGATTCGATTGAAGTGACCAGCAAGCTGGCATTTTCTGATGCCCATGGCTTTAAGCATTATTCCGTGACGGCTAACGTCGGCAAGCGGTTAATCAGCCATGGCACCATTATTAATTTCCGCGAAACAAAGTAAACCCCTGAGAGAGTTAAAACCATGTCTACAATGAAAAACGAAATTGACCAGCGCAAGGACGTGCTGATGACAATTAAAACTGAGATTATTCAGCGTTTAAATATTCAGCGCGATGAGTCTCAAATTGATGATGATACCGCCCTGTTTGGTAATGGTTTAAAACTGGACTCCGTTGATGCAACGGAAATCGTGGTCATGCTGGATAAAGTTTTCGATATCAAAGTGAGCGAAAGCGATGATCCTTCTTATATGAGAAGTATCAACAATCTGGCGACGTTTATCATCCAGAAGAAAAAAGCTTAATTTATCATTGCGAATAACAGGATCACGTTATGAAGTCTCTTTATGATTTTCATTTAAAAAACAATGCGAAAATGGGCATTTACAACAATGCCAACGTTCCTTCTGCCTATCACGATCCGATGGTGGAATATAAAGCCGTACGTGAAAATGCCCTGCTGGTGGACTATTCCCACATGTCCATTGTCAGCGTGATGGGTGATGATGCCTGGGCACTGGTGAATTATTATGTCTCTGCCGATGTCTCCATTATCCGTGACGAGCAAGGGATCTACTCGCTGGTACTGAATGAAGACGGTACGGTGCGCGGTGATGTGTATGTGCTCTGCTCATCCGACGGCTACTACATCATGTCCGAGAATATTCCGGCAGCGGAAATTATCGCTGGCCTGAACGCCCTTCTGGAAAAAGCCGACGAACTGGATATCCAGGAAACCCCTGAAATTGCTGACATGCGCGAGCAGAACTGGGGCGCGATCATGGTAGAAGGGCCGTACTCCTGGGAGCTGATGTCTGAAATCCACGGTTTCGACGTGATTGGTCTGCCTTACTACGAGTACATGAATACCGACGACGAGCTGATGGTATTCCGCTGCGGTAAACACGGTGAATTCGCCTATATGGTTGTTGGTCAGCAGGAACAGCTGCTGGATCAGTGGCAGCAACTGCTGGAGCACGGCGGCAAATACCTGCTGCAGACCGGTGGGCTGGACTACCAGAAAATTGTACGTATCGAAAACCCAGGCTGGGATGACGCGCTGTGGGCTGAGTACAACCTCAATCCGGTAGAGCTGCAGCTGCAATGGGCTGTGCAGTACGACAAAGAGGGATTTGTAGGTAAAGACGCGGCCGAAGAGCTCTCTCACGGCGAAGGTGCACGCAAGGTGATCGGCATGATTGTCGAGGGCGAATGTTCAGGCATTGAATCCGGCGATAACGTACTGGTTGAGGATCAGGTGGTAGGGAAAGTCGCTAAGGCTATCTATTCTCCAGCCCTGCAGTGCTTTATTGCCCTGGCGCTGATCGACAATGAATATGCATGGTCTGATATTAGCGGCTTTGCTATTCAAACGCGCTCTGAAACGGTAGCCGCGAAAACCAAAGGTATGCCATTTATTTATAACCTGAGCATGCTGGTTAATCCAACTGAACACAGTTTTGTGGATGCCTCTAAAGCGAAAAGCGCACTGTAATTATTAATCGATACAGCGAGAAGCGAATCCGTGGGAATAACACCACGGATCCTTTTCGCTGCTCATTACCTGTACATGGCGGTACATATATTTATGAAGACAAACAGAAAACGGGTTGTCATTACCGGGATCGGTATTCTCTCTTCGCTGGCTGAAAACCTGCAGGATTTCAGAAACGCCTTACTGAATAAAAAAAATGGCGTCACGGACAGCGTGCGTTTTTCAAAATGGTTTGAAAACGCCAGAGCCGCTGAAGTCTTGCATGACATTGACTATTCGGAATTACCGGACGACGTTATCGCCTCCCTGGATAATGCCGCACTCTGGGCCTACAAAGTGGGTAAAGATGCGCTCAATCAGGCGGGGCTGGCTGAGAATAAAGCGCACCTTAAAGAAACCGGTTTAATTGTCGGCGTGTCGTCTGCCGGGACCGAGGCATTTCTGCCGCTGTTTGAGCAACGCATGGAAGACTTTTCCCTGCGTAAGGCGCTGTTCTCTGGCGGTTTCTCCTCCTGCTGTTCCAGCGTCTCCACGCTGCTTGGGTTACAGGGCGGTGTTGAACTGGTCGCGACCGCCTGTACGGCCAGCCCTAACGCGGTCGGCATGGCGTTTGACTACATCCAGAACGGCAAAAGCAAAACCATGCTGGCCGTCGGGACAGAACCTATCTACCTGCCCACCTTCGCGGGCTTTTATGCCCTGAACGTGATGCATCCGGACGCCTGCACGCCGTTCTCCGGCAATTCGGGTATGTCCATCGGTGAAGGGGCCGGGGCGATCGTGCTTGAAGAGTACGAACATGCTGTCGCACGTGGCGCCACCATTTACGGTGAAATTCTCTCTTATGCCACCTCCTGCGATGCGTTCCACGAAACCGGACCGGATCCACGCGCCAGCGGCGCGGTACAGGTGATGCACAAGGCGATGGAAAATGCCGGCGTTACCCCGGATCAGATCGAATACGTCAACGCCCACGGTACCGGAACAGAAGCCAACGATCGTATCGAAACGCTGGCGATGAAAAAGGTGTTTGCCAACAATGAGAAACTGTTGGTGAGCTCTACCAAGTCTTATTTTGGTCATAACATCGGCGCGGCGGGGATCGTCGAACTGATCGCCTGCCTGGTCACGCTGCCGGATAACCGCGTGCTGCCGACGCTGAACTTCACCAACGCGCGTCCAAACTGCGATCTGGATTACGTGCCAAACGACTTCCGTGACCAGAAAATCAACCTCTTCATGAAGAACAATTATGCCTTCGGCGGTAACAACTGCAGCATGATTATCAGCATGGAGCCTTGTTCGATCCCGGTCAGTACCTACGACGAAAAGCGCGTGGCGATCACCGGCCTGGGTGCTGTTTCCGCGATTGGTCACACCGTTCACGAGATCCTCGACAACGTATGGCAACAGAACCATACCGTTGAGCTGGGCGGCGTCACCTTCCCGGAAGACACGCTGGAAGAGGCAAAAGAGTTACTGGATGTGCTGGAAACCACCCGTCAGTTCGAAGCGCTGTTTGGTGACGATTTCAACGCGCTGGCCGAAACGCTGCCGGAAGCGAATGAACACTTTAAAACCTTCCAGGTTTCCGGGCTGGAACCGCGTAAACATCTGCGCCGCTTTGACCCTCGCAAGGCCACGCGTGGCGGTACGTTCGCATTGATTGCCCTGTCCGAAGCGCTGGAGCAGGCGAAGCGTAAAATCAAGCGTGATGGCGATGAGCTTGGCATGGTCATGGGAATGTCCAGTGGCCCGCAGGAGACGACCTACAAATATCTGCAGAGCCTTAAGCCAGACCCACGTAAAGTCAGAACCTCTGAATTCCCGGGATCGTTGATGAACTCCATCCCGACGTTCTGCGGCATTTCGGAAGGGATCAAGGGCTACACCACTACGCTGGCGACCGGCGAGAATGCGGCATTAGGCGCATTAACCTACGGCTACGAAATCGTGCGTCAGGATCTGCAGCCGCAGGTGCTGGTGGGCGGCGCGGACGAGTATTTCCCGTCCATGTCACTCTATATGGACGCTGTTACCCGCAAGCTGCATATGACCTCCGACGCCAGGGAATATCAGATCTACGGTAACGATCCGAAGGGTTACATTCCTGGCGAAGGTGCCTGCATGTTGCTGCTGGAAGATCCGCAGCGTGCTGCCGCGCGTGGTGCAGAAGTGCTGGCGGAAGTGGCCGGTTACGGTAAAGCCTGTAGCAACAGCTATTTTGATGCCTCTCAGCGGGACGAGAAATCCTCCTCCATGGCGCTGGCTATCGCCCGTGCGCTGGCGGATGCCGGTATAACAGCGCAGGAGATCGACCTGGTCTGTGGTACCAGCAACGGTAGCGATGAGAGCTCACGCATTGAAATCGATGCGATTTACGCCACCTTCGCCCAGGCAAAACCGGATGTACCGGTCGTGAACTACAACGCCTGCTTTGGCTTTGTCGCGTCTGCTGCCGGACTGCTTAACCTGGCCGTCATCATTGACTGTTTTAAGACGCAGGCGGTTCCCGCGATTCCTCATACCGTCGAGTTTTTCGATAAGCGAATTAACTTCGTTCGTGAACCGTTAAAACTTGCCCTGAAGCACGTATTGCTGGTGGGTGCGACGGAAGGCGGTAACTACTACGCGTTTGTGATTAAAGGATAATATTGTGGATAATGCCGCTATCATTTCGGGGTTCAGTTCTTGTCTGCCGTTTGCCGAAGACAGTCTTCAGCTTATTCAAAATCTGAAGCTGGGCAAACGCGTTGAAAGAAAGCCCTGGTTTAAATCCGACGACGAGGCAATTAAATGTGGGTTCGATGGCAATAAACATATTGCCACGCTGGATCATACGGATGATAGCGCATTAGATCTGCTTTATCGTCTGATTGACGATGCACTCGACCAGGCCGACCTGGATGTTCAATGGCTGGCCGGGTGCAATGCCCGGGTTTATTTAACCGGTATTGGCCCGCGGGTCGATGGCATGGCCTTTAAAAGTTTCTATAACAAAAATGATGTGGAAGATATTTATCTTTCAAAATCATTAATGCAGCTGCATGTGGATAATATGTCGCAGGATCGTATTGCCGGTCACCTTGCGCGTAAATATAACCTGCAGTATTTACCCCCGAATATGAATTGCACCAGTAATTCATCCATGACAGCCGTGCATTTAGGTTGCCAGGCCATCGAGCATGGCGGCGTAGATATTGTCCTGGTGGTGAACTGCTCAAAAATTAAAACGCAGGATATCTGGTTTCTGGATACGCAATCCATGCTGGATAGCCATCTTGTTCAGCCCTTTGGTGAAAACAGCCAGGGGGTGCTTTTTGCGGAAGGCTATAGCGCCATTCTGCTGGAAAATTCCCGCCACCGTCGCGCCAGAAAGGCGAAGGGCGGCGTGCGGCTGCAAACAACCTATACCCAAATCAGCGCAGGCAGAAGCAACGACAGCTCATGGCTCAGCACCAATATTTTAAAAGTGATGCAGGCCACAATGAAAAAAGCCGAACTGGACGTTGAGGCACTGTGCGCGATTATCCCTCACGGTAACGGTTCATCCGTCAGCGATAAAGCGGAAGCCAAAGCAATAGCGATGTTGACGGAAGGACATCCGGTTCCGGTTCTGGCTTATAAAGGCCAGATTGGCTATACCGCAACCGGCTCTGGGATTGTCGATTTAATTATTGGTCATCATTTGCTCACCCAGCAGGAGCTTATTTCCCCCGTTGGTAATGACACCATTATTGATGCCGTTGCTCAGCATGTTTTGATTGACCGTGGCGTTATTGGTCATCACAAAAACCACCTGCTTAAAGTTGGGGTTGGCGTGGACGGATCCATTATTGGCGCCGTCATGTCTACGGGTCATCCAGGCTGTTGAACGATCATGGAGAGTAACATGTATTTATCCTCATTTTCGCTCATTGAGCCGGAAGATAAATTTTATTTCTATCAGCCCAGCTGGCTAAACGCGTGGGAGTCGCATTTATTTAATAAAGCGCTCAAATCAACCCATGCAAACGGCTGGGGTCTGAAACGTTTTGGTACGCAGCCGGAGTTATATGCCGGTGAGATGATCCGCAATCCTCAGTATCAAAAATACCTGGATGCGATGGAGCAAGCGGCGGATGACGCGCTCATGGCGCTGCCGGCGAAAGAGCGAATGAAGCTGCTAAAGCAGCGTACGGCATTTATTTATGTCGACTCCTGGGGGGAATCCGGGCCGTTTGAAAATATCTCCAGCGCATTACACATCTCAATGATTGATACGCTGCCAAAAAACCTGGTGAAGAAATTCTCTGTGAATTCACCGACGTGCAAAATCCGGGGTGAAAGGCAATCCTTCATCCAGGCCATGAGTCTGGCAAAGGATTATCTGAGCTGGGATGTGTTTGATTACGTGGTGATCTGCGCCGCCTACCGTGCGATCCCGGTGCTGGTGTTTTCGGACGAAGATATCGCGCTGAAGTGGGGAGAGAAGCGCCGGGGGAAAGCCCAGGATGTCAATTTAACCGTTGAGCGCGCGGGCTGTTTCATCTTTAGTCAGCATGAAAGTGCAATCCGGGTGAACGGCGGTCAATACGTGATGGCCGATACCCTTGAGGACACGCAGGCAGCTGATCGCGTGGCGTTTGCCGGTCTGCGTAAAGAGATGCTATCTCGCTCAACCGTTGCGCCGCAAAAGACGTTAGATCTGGCCGATACCTTTGGTGCCAGTGGCTGTCTGACGCCAGCATTAAGCTTTGCGTATCTCCAGCAGGCTCCTCATTTTGCGGGAAAATTAAGAACTGTCGTTCCCGATAAACAGTTCGGTTACAGCTATTTCGACATTGACTATTGCAAGGAATAACGACACCCCCATGAGCGGAATGATTAAAGAACTCCCAATGATATCGCTGAACAATATCTATAAGAGTTATGGCTCGGGCGAAGGCAAAGTCGATGCCCTGAAAAATATCAATCTTGAAATAGAGAAAGGCGAATTTCTGGCACTGTGCGGTCCTTCCGGCAGCGGTAAAAGTACGCTGTTAAATATCCTGTCGGGTATTGATAAGCCGGGATTTGGTTCGGTGATGTTTTTACGAAAATTACTCAACAATTTACCGGAAGAACAATTAGCAGAAATTCGTGGCAAGCATCTGGGGTTCATATTTCAGTTTTTTAACCTCATCCCCGTGCTGAGCGTATTTGATAACGTTTTTTACCCGCTGGTGCTGAATGGGCACATTGGCAAAAAAGAGGCGAAAGAGCGGGCGCTGCATTTTATCGAGAGCGTAGGACTGGCGGGATATACCGAACGTAAGCCGGGCCAGCTTTCGGGTGGACAACAGCAGCGTGTGGCTATTGCCCGTGCACTGGCGCATGACCCTCAGGTCGTGATTGCCGATGAGCCAACCGGAAACCTCGACCTGGTCACCGGTGAGGCCATTCTCGATCTGCTGCTGAAAATCAACCGGGAGACACGCACCACTTTCATTATTTCGACGCACTCAAGCCAGCTGAAAGAGCGCGCGCGGCGTGTGGTTGAAATTAAGGACGGAGTATTAGTTCATGATTCACAATCGTAATTTCTTCATTCTCTGCTGGCTATTGATCTGCATGGCCTATGCCGGGAGCGTTAAAGCCGCTGCGGCCCCCCTGGCTGAGCAGGTGATAAAAAATGGCTTCCCGACGCAGGCCGATAAGCTAGCCGATATCACCCGTGCGTTGTTTACCGAATACAAGGCCAATGATAACGCGCTGTCGCTGGTTTTTTATGCCTACGGCATGCTGCGCCAGGCGGAACATGCCCTCAATACCAATGACGTCATTCGGGCGTCTGAGTATGGCAAAACGGGCTTTTTCTATCTCGATGAAGCGGTGGACCTCTACGAGGGCAATCAACGGGTGCGCTACATGCGTGCCCGTGTGGACGCGTACCTGCCAGCCGATATTGGCCGCTGTGTGGTGACGTTAAAAGATACGGAACAGATGGCGAAAAGCCCTGACGTATTCAATGCCGGGTTGATGAAGCACATTGACGAAATGCGTTATCGCGCGCTGTTGAGCTGTAACCGTACCGCCGAGGCAGACGCGCTGCTGGCGCAAACAGAACTGCGTCACGCCAACTCTGCATTACCACTGGCTTCTGGCGACGCGCCAGAGTGGGATATCAACGAAGTGACAGAGGTCTTGTTACCGCTGGTGAAAGGGAACTAAATGTCCGGGGTTATGGTGTTAGCGAATAGTGTTGTTGTACTGATTCTGATTTTTGTCCTCTGGTGCGTATTATTCCGCTCGCGGGATGTGAAGTTTGCTTTTTTAAACCTCTTTCGCCACAAGAGACGATCTTATTCAACCATTGCCGCCATTATGCTCGGTGGCGTGTCGATTTTTCTGTATGGCGGGTTTATCGATTACTCTTTCTGGATTTTGAAAGGGCTTTGTTGAATAAATCAGATTTCGGGTAAGTCTCCCCCGTAGCGGGTTGTGTTTTCAGGTAATACGCACGCTTTCAGGCATACCTGCTTTCGTCATTTTGTTCAGCGCTCGTACCAGGGCCATA